>NZ_RQVA01000005.1:0-121941 GCF_003992255.1 Veillonella sp. CHU110
AGAAAACGAGAACAGAAGCGTTTAAAGAAGTCCGGATCTTACATTAAACGTTCTCGCAAGCTATGTCGTAAGGCATTCCACACCCTCTCTGAGGGGGAACGTATTCGCTTATTTGAAGTTCTACGAAAGTCTGATGACTTAAGACAAGCATACGCATTGAAGCATTACTTTGAGTACCTATTTACTGCCAAGGGTCGAACAGCCATTGAAGATACATTATCTAACTTTTTGGCTCTTGTGAAAGTAGCGAATCTTAACGAATTTAACAACCTGCTACGATCGTTTACAAGTTGGCATGACGAAGTAGTTAATGCTTTCCTATTACCATACTCTAACGGTTTTACAGAAGGTTGTAACAACAAAACTAAAGTATTGAAACGGAATAGCTATGGTGTTCGTCATTTCGGTCGATTTAGAGCTAGATTACTGATGATCTTGCCTAGTATCTACAACAAGCCTGATACACCTGTATCTGTCGCTACATAGGTTATTAACTATATTATATGATAGTAGACTCTCCACAAAAAAAGAAACATAAGTGGGGTTACTTTGTAGTGCCTAAAATTAGTTACATCCATTGTATCTCACTTATGTTTCCTAGTATTTTATTATATTTACATTTTTATACAGTTCTTATATTAAAGAAACTGAACAGATTAATTGCTGTCCCCAAAACTTGATAAAGAGCCGAAAATGAGCGATATGGTGAGTATATAATTTACCATATCGCTTTTGTTTATACAGTTGGCTGTTGGTGGCTTTTTCAGTATCAATTACTTTTAGAATAAATAACAAAATTTAGCATTTTATCTCTTTACAACTTTAATTAACTAAAGTATAATGTAATCATGAAATAGAGGTTACATATTTGTAGAGAGGAGAAGTAGTATGAATTGGTTACAAAAGTGTTCTAAAACAGTATTAGCGGCGGCTAGTGCATTAGTAATTGTTGGGTTAGTAGCGGGTTGTGGGGCATCGACAAATCATGTAAATACAGAAGTGCCTAAGAAAATTGTCATCGGTTTGGACGATAACTTCCCTCCTATGGGATTTAAAGATGAAAAAGGTGAACTAGTAGGTTTCGACATCGATTTAGCAAAAGAAGTAGCTAAGCGCATTGGCTCTGAAGTAGAATTTAAATCCATCGATTGGGATAGTAAAGAGGCGGAGTTAAAATCAAAACGTATTGATGTGTTGTGGAATGGGTTAACCATTACGAAAGAAAGAGAACGCAATATCTTGTTCTCTAAACCATATCTTCGTGGAGACCAAATCATCGCTGTTAAATCTGACTCTGGTATTGCTGATAAATCGCAGCTTGATGGTAAACGTGTAGGGGTTCAATCTGGTTCTACTGGTCTGGAAGCTGTCAAAAATGATCCGCAATCTAAGAACTTTAGAGAAATCAAAGAATATGGAGATTATGTAAATGCTTTCATGGATTTAGAACTTGGCCGTATTGATGCGGTCGTGGTGGATGAAATGGTAGGCCGTTATTTAATCGGTAAAAAAGGTAACAATGTATTCACCGTAGCCACTGGCTCCTTTGCCAGTGAAAAAGTAGGTGTAGGTATGCGCAAGGAAGATGAAGCGTTGAAAGCAAAAGTGGATGCTGCGTTACAAGAAGTGATGAATGATGGTACGGCTGACAAATTGGCGCAAAAATGGTTTGGTAGCACATCCATCTTGACGAAAGAGGAGTATAAATAAACATGGATGTATTGGAATATATGTTACAGATAGTCCCGGCTATTGCGGGCGGATTCCAAGTGACCTTGTCCTTGTTCTTTATTGTTATCGTCTTGTCGGTGCCGGGAGGGTTACTCTTGGCGCTGCTTCGATTGAGTACAAATCGTGTGATTACAACTATTGTGGATGCTTATGTGTATGTTATGCGTGGCACCCCATTGATGTTGCAAATTTTGCTCATCTATTACGGCTTGCCATTCATGATTGACGGTTTTGAATTAACAGATATGACAGCGGCGGTGCTGTCCTTCGTGTTGAATTACATTGCGTACTTGTGTGAAATATTCCGCAGCGGCATTCAATCTGTTCCGAAAGGGCAATATGAAGGGGCAAAAGTATTGGGCTTTACCTATGTACAGACCATGTATAAAATTATTTTGCCACAGGTCATCAAACGAGTACTGCCACCATTAGCGAATGAAACGATTACATTACTGAAAGATACATCTTTGGTGTATGTATTAGCCATGAATGATATTTTGCGTATCACGCGCAGCATTGTACAACGAGATTTCGATATTACTGCATTCATCGTAGCCGGCGTATTTTATTTGGCGATGACATTTGTATTGACGAAGTTATATCAATATTTAGAACGTCGTATGGCGATTTACGAAGATTAGGAGGAAACCATGGCTTTCATAGACATGTTACATATTGAAAAAAGCTTTGGCTCGGTGGCGGTCTTGCAAGACGTGTCACTATCCATGGACCGAGGGGAAGTGGTGTCCATCATTGGTCCCTCTGGATCAGGTAAATCCACTTTTCTTCGTTGTTTAGGACAACTAGAAACGATACAAAAAGGGACAATCAGGATCGATGGGGCGATCTTGGTGGATACACCAGCCAATGCAAATGAGGCGATATACGCATCCAAAGAAGAACAGCAACAACTTTTATTAAATATGGGGATGGTATTTCAGTCTTTTAATTTGTTTCCACACATGACAGTATTAGAAAATATCATGGTGGCACCGAGAATGGTGAAAGGAATGAAAGAGGTAGATATTTTGCCTATCGCCCAGTCCTTACTAGAAAAAGTGGGTCTCTGGAATAAGCGAGATGTGTATCCTAGCACCTTATCTGGTGGACAAAAGCAACGGGTAGCCATTGCCAGGGCATTAGCAATGAAACCAAAAATTATGCTCTTTGATGAACCTACCTCCGCATTGGATCCAGAGTTCACTAGTGAAGTACTACGAACTATCAAGGAATTAGCAGAAGAAAATATGACCATGATTATCGTCACCCATGAAATGGCATTCGCCCGTGAAGTAGCAGACAGAGTGATCTTCATGGCTGATGGCAAGATACAAGAAGAAGGAGCCCCTGAAGATGTATTTGGAAATCCACAAAACCCAAGAACACAATCGTTCTTAAACTCTATGTTACGAGTATAACAATAAAAGAAAATGCGACATAGCCAGGCACAAACAGTATTACATAGTTTGTACCTGGCATATCGCATTTTATAATTGCTCGCTGATGATAGGATTTACTTTGTGTTTATCACTAGGTATGTCGTATTTTGTATGTGCTTACTGATGGAAGGATATTATTTGTACCTGTCACTTGGCATGTAGCATTTGTATGTTTGATACTAAGCATATTGCGGACACTGGGCCCCATGAGGATCCCCCCTCATATGCCGATTATCATACACAATCGCCAAGCGGTTAGGGACGGCAAGAGATGTTAGCCTTTCGATAGCTGGTGTGGTGACGTGAGTAGGCGTTTATGACAAATTCATACGAATGTTAGACAGAATACGGTGTACCCTCGATCAAACTTTTACGTAGGACAGTTTGGCGGGGGTGCACCGTATTCTGTATTTCTTAAAATAAGCTAAACAACGCCTACTCACAAAACAACGGACGGCCTAAGACTCAACATAAATTGCCAATGAGCCATGAGATTGTGTATAATAATAGGTATATGTAATCCAATAGATGGGAAAGAGGAATGACGATGCGAATTGATGGTCGTGGGCTTCAAGATGTGCGCCCCGTGAAAATAACTAGAAACTATACAGCCTATGCAGAGGGTTCCGTCCTCATTGAATGTGGCAATACAAAAGTGCTTTGTACCGCCAGTGTGGAAGAACGAGTGCCACGGTTTTTAAAGGGTACAGGAACTGGTTGGGTCACAGCTGAATATTCATTGTTGCCACGGGCTACACATACTCGGGTACCTAGAGAGGCGGCAAAAGGCAAGCAAACAGGTCGAACTGTGGAAATTCAGCGTCTCATTGGTAGAGCTTTGCGAGCAGTAGTGGATTTGGAAGCGTTAGGCGAAGTATCCATTACTGTAGATTGCGATGTGTTACAAGCTGATGGCGGTACGCGGACAGCGTCTATTACAGGTGCATTTGTGGCCTTAGTGGATGCCATTCATAAAGTATACGATGGGTATGGCAAATTCCCAGTGACGGACTATTTAGCCGCTATATCCATGGGTATCGGGCAAGAGGGCCCTATGGTGGATTTATGCTACGAAGAAGATAGTGCAGCCATCGTTGATATGAATGTGGTGTGTACGGGTAAAGGTCAGCTAGTGGAAGTACAAGGCACAGGGGAGCATGGAACGTTTACTCGTGATGAACTGAATGCGCTGTTAGATTTAGGTGAAAGTGCCACAAAACAATTGATGGATATACAACGAGACGCATTAGGCGAAGCAGGTCATATGGTAGGTCGTGAAAATCCTCCGAAAGCAGTGGTTTTAGCTACACGTAACAAAGGTAAGATTCGTGAATTTACAGCAGCCTTTGAAGAGCTCGGCTTCGAAGTGCGCACCATCGATGACATCGTAGATGTGGAGGAGCCAGAGGAAACAGGATCTTCTTTCATAGAAAATGCAGAACTAAAAGCGATGTATTATGCAGAGGCTTGTGGCCTACCTTGCGTAGCCGATGATTCTGGGTTAGAAGTAGACGTTTTAGGTGGTGCTCCAGGTATTTATTCTGCTAGGTATGCAGGTAGTCATGGAAATGATGGAGACAATAACAAAAAACTTGTCGCAGAATTGGCAGAGATACCTAAAGAGGAGCGGCAAGCTCGGTACGTATGCGCTCTAGTATGGGCCAATCCAGATGGACAGTTAGTTCGAGCTACAGGGACTTGTGAAGGAATCATCCAATTGGAACCAATGGGAAAAGGCGGATTCGGTTATGATCCACACTTTTATATTCCTAAATTTAAAACAACGATGGCCAATATATCGATGGAACAAAAACAATCGATTAGCCATCGAGGTAAAGCGCTACGGGCATTAGTAGAGCAGTTGCAGCAGACAATAGTTAAGTAATTAATAATAGTTAAAAAATATATCGAAAGACTTGAATATATGGATGAAGTTCGATATAATAAAGATAAGTATTATAAGGAAGGCATATATTACATTATGGATACATCTGTAAAATCAAATAAAATGAAACTCTATGGGTTCAATAATTTAACAAAAACCTTGAGTTTTAATATTTATGATATTTGTTACACGCGTACAGAAGAAGAAAAACGCCAATATATCGAATACATTGACGAAGTTTATAATGCACAGCGTTTGACTGATATTTTGACAGAAGTTTCACATATTATTGGAGCTAATGTACTCAATGTGGCGAAGCAAGATTATGACCCACAAGGAGCCAGTGTAACCATTCTGATTTCGGAAGAGCCTGTTGATCATGTTGATAAAGATGATGTTGTTATGCATCTCGATAAATCCCATTTAACAGTGCATACCTATCCTGAAAGTCACCCAGACAATGGGGTAAGTACATTCCGTGCAGATATTGACGTGTCTACATGTGGACAGATTTCTCCGTTGAATGCATTGAACTATTTAATTGATAGCTTTGACTCCGATATCATTAGCTTAGATTACAGAGTGCGTGGATTTACTCGCGATATTCACGGTAAAAAATTATTTATCGACCATCGTATGAATTCTATCCAAAACTACATTAATTCTAGAACTCGTAATCTTTACAATATGATCGATGTGAATGTGTATCAAGAAAATATTTTCCATACCAAAATGATGCTGAAAGAGTACGATATTAATAATTATTTGTTTGGTATCACCGAAGAAGATTTGACGCTGAAAGAGCGTAAACAAATCAACCAACAACTCAAACAAGAGATGGCGGAAATATTCTACGGTAGAAACTTACCATCATTAAAAATCTAGGAGGTTTTACCATGGACGTAAAGCAAGAGGCAATTGAAAAACGCTTGGAACTAAAAGGTTTCTTACAAACTGGTACAAAATATGAATTGAAAGATGCTCATGACTTGACAGTAGCTTACACACCAGGTGTAGCAGAGCCATGCCTTCACATCAAAGAAGATGAAGATAAATCCTTCGATTTAACATGTCGTTCCAACATGGTAGCTGTTGTATCCGATGGTACACGTGTATTGGGTTTAGGCGATATCGGAGCAGCCGCAGCGATTCCAGTAATGGAAGGTAAATCCCTACTGTTCAAACGTTTTGGTAATGTAGATTGTATTCCTTTAGTCATCGACACTAAAGATCCAGATGTGCTAATTAACACTGTAAAATTAGTGCAAAAAAACTTTGCAGGTATTAACTTAGAAGATATTTCTTCCCCTAAATGTTACGAAATTGAAAATCGCTTGAAAGAAGAACTAGAAATTCCTGTGTTCCATGATGACCAACATGGTACAGCTATTGCTTGTTTGGCAGGTGTAAAAGCAGCTCTTCGCTTTGTGAAAAAAGACTTATCCAAAGTGAAAATCGTGGTGAATGGGGCAGGTGCAGCAGGTGCTAATATTGCTCGCTTGTTATACTTAGCTGGTGCCCGTGATATTACTTTAATGGTAAGCTCCGGTGTATTGAATAAAGATTACAAACGTCTTGATTCCCTACAAGCTGAATTGATCAAAACATTAGGACAAGAAACAAAAACTGGCAATTTAGCAGAGATTGCTAAAGGTGCAGACGTATTGTTAGGTGTATCTGCAGCTGGTGCTTTCACAAAAGAGATTTTAGAAAGCTTAGCAGATGATGCCATTGTATTTGCCATGGCTAACCCAGTGCCAGAAGTAATGTATGAAGAAGCGAAAGCAGCTGGCGTACGTGTGATGGGTACAGGTCGAAGCGATGCGCCTAACCAAATTAATAACGTAAACGTATTCCCTGGTATCTTCCGCGGTGCTATCGACGTACAAGCTCGTGAAATCAATGATGAAATGAAATTGGCAGCCGCTGAGGCGCTAGCAGCTCTTGTAACAGATGAAGAATTAGCAGAAGACTACGTAGTAGCCAATGCATTCGACAAACGTGTTCCATTAGCAGTGGCAAAAGCAGTAGCTGAAACAGCGATTAAAACTGGTGTAGCTCGTAAAACAGAAGTACCATACTAATCGTTAATAACGTGAATGATAGAACGCCCTCAATGGTAAAAATTGAGGGTGTTTTCTTATAAAATTCGTTGACATCTGTAGTGCTATCATATATAATAAATTAGTCATAGTTTGGGTACGCCCAACTATTGCAAGCCGCATGAAGAGGTCAATAATATTTGGCTTCGGCTAGATAACCGCATTCAGCGAGTACGAATACAAGGAGGTGTCATAATGTACGCAATTATTAAAACTGGTGGTAAACAATATCGCGTTTCCGAAGGCGATGTAATCACTATTGAAAAATTGGATGTAGCAGCTGAAGGAACTGTTTCTTTTGACGAAGTTGTAACTGTAGTTAAAGACGGTGACGTTAAAGTTGGTACACCACTTGTGGACGGTGCAAAAGTTACTGGTACAGTACTTGAACATGGTAAAGCGAAAAAGATCTTGGTTTTCAAATACAAAGCGAAATCCAACTATCGTCGTCGTCAAGGCCATCGCCAACCATTCACTAAAGTTCGCATCGAAAAAATCGAGGCGTAATTATCATGACTCACATTGATGTGAAACGCAATGTAGACGGACACATTGTAGAATGTCATTTTCGAGGGCATGCCGAGGCAGGTCCCTACGGAGAAGATATTGTATGTGCAGCCATTTCTATGCTTTCACAGACATCGCTCTTAGGACTTCATGAGGTAGCTCAGCAATCTGTGGAGTATCGTATAGAAGACGGTGAGTTAGATATCCTACTTTCAGAACCCATTACTGAAAGAGGACAAACTATATTAGAAACCATGCTTCTTGGTATTAAGAATGTGGCGAATCAATATAGTGATTTTGTTAGAGTGAGTGAACAATAGGAGGTGAACTACATGTTATTCAATATCCAATTACAATTATTCGCATCTAAAAAAGGTGCTTCCAGTACAAAAAATGGTCGTGATTCCGAGTCCAAACGTCTTGGAGTTAAATGCCATGACGGTTCTACTGTAAAAAGTGGTAACATCCTAGTTCGTCAACGTGGTACACATTTCCATCCAGGCGCTAACGTAGGTATCGGCAAAGATGATACTTTGTTTGCATTGGTTCCTGGCCGTGTAGCATTTGAACGTGCTGGTCGTTATAACCGTAAAGTTTCTGTATACCCTGTAGAAGCTTAATAACACATATAAGAGGTCACTAGATAGCAATATCTGGTGGCCTTTTTTGTGCTGTCATATGATTCTTTAGCAAATTTTGATGCTAGATATATACTATGGAATCTGTGATATGTGTATAAGAAGCATACATACAGTCTGACAAATGATGAACAGATGAATACACGTGTGTTTCTATTTATGCATACATAGTATTAACAATTGCTTTCAAAATACATACTAATCTTGTATACATAGCCTACTAAGTGGAGTATAATAAAGAGAGTGCTATATCTAATAAAATCGGTATAGCGAATCTATTAGGACGAAGCCTAGAAGGATATAGGCTATCATAGATCTACTAAGTCAGTAGAAAAGGAGTTTACTATGTATGATGTACACTCTTCCAAGGCGGAAGAATTTATTAATCATGAAGAGATTCTAGCCACGTTACAATATGCAGAAGAAAATAAAGAGAATAGACCTTTGTTGGATGCTATATTAGAAAAGGCAAAAACACGTGTGGGCTTGAATCATCGTGAAGCAATGGTGATGTTGGAATGCCCATTGCCAGAATATAAAGAAAAATTATTTGCGTTAGCAAAAGAAATTAAACAAGCGATTTATGGCAATCGAATTGTTTTATTTGCTCCTTTATATTTATCTAACCATTGCATCAATGGTTGTGTTTATTGCCCATACCATGCGAAAAATAAAACGATTACTCGCAAGAAATTGAACCAAGACCAAGTTCGTGAAGAAGTAATGGCTCTAGAGGCGATGGGACATAAACGGATTGTTATCGAATCTGGTGAACATCCATTAGAAAATCCATTGGAATATATATTAGAATGTATCAATACGATTTACTCCATTAAAAAAGATAATGGAGAGATTCGCCGTGTGAATGTGAATATCGCCGCTTGTGAAGTGGAAGATTATCGAAAATTGCATGAAGCAGGTATCGGTACGTACACATTGTTCCAAGAAACGTACAATAAAGAAAATTATGAAGCTCTTCACCCAACGGGACCTAAGAGTGATTATGCATACCATACAACGGCTATGGACCGTGCTATGGAGGCCGGCATTGATGATGTAGGGATTGGTGTGCTCTATGGCTTGGAACATTACAAATACGATTTCGTAGGTTTGTTGATGCATGCAGAACATTTAGAAGCAAAGTTTGGTGTAGGTCCGCATACCATCAGTGTGCCTCGTATTTGCCCAGCCGATGATATCGATGTAGATGATTTCAGTAATGCTGTGCCAGACGATATTTTTGAAAAAATCGTAGCTTTGATTCGTGTATCTGCGCCATATGCAGGTATGATTATGTCTACCCGTGAAAGCCAATCCATGCGTGAGCGGGGCTTAGCATTGGGTATTTCCCAAATCTCTGGTGGTTCTCGTACATCCGTTGGTGGCTATGTAGAAGAAGAACCAGAAGAAGAAAATTCTGCTCAATTCGATACGAGTGATCGTCGTTCCTTAGATGAAATTGTAGAGTGGTTATTGGAATTAGGTTATGTGCCTAGTTTCTGTACAGCTTGTTATCGAGAAGGTCGTACAGGAGATCGCTTTATGGCTTTGGCTAAGAGTGGACAAATCTCAAACTGTTGCCAACCGAACGCATTGATGACATTGAAAGAATATTTACTAGATTATGCAGATGATGAAACAAAAGCCGTAGGAGATGCTGTCATTGATGTACAATTAGATTCCATTAAAAATGATCTAGTAAAAGAAAAATCCAAAGCCTATATTGCACAAATGGAAGAGGGAGAACGAGACTTCCGATTCTAAGTGGAGATTAGAGACTGTTGCACCTATATGGTTTAGGTGTACCATAGGTTAATTAAAAAATATAATATAACGCAAAATGCAGTTGCCCAGAGGGCAGCTGCATTTTTCTGTGTATAGAATCATGGATATAGTATATTTTGATGCCTGTCTAATCTAGGGTGTGATAGGGGATGACAGTGGAGTATCATGGATATTATGTAAATCTTGCTTAGGAGTGGGATATAGATACAACTACTGTAGCCAAGGGTTATGGAAGGTATATATTTATAAAATATATGACAACAAATGGCGATATAGTTTTTTCCTATATATAATAATATGTATCCTGTATAAGGATAAAAGTCCATATATTGTTGACATATGATGGACATCCTAGTATACTTAATTCATCGCCAAAAAGAGATGTAGTTGGAAAGAGAGGTGAGCAGATTGCCAATACGAGTGGTGAAAGGACTGCCAGCGATTGGAGAACTTTCACAAGAGAATATATTCGTTATGGACTCAGAACGGGCGGAATCACAAGACATTAGGCCATTACATATTGTAGTTGTGAATTTGATGCCTAGAAAAGAAACAACGGAAATTCAGCTCTTGCGAGCATTGAGCAATACGCCGTTACAAACGGAAGTCACCTTCTTGTACACAGCGTCTTATAAATCAAGTAATACTTCACAAGAATACTTGAAAACGTTTTACCGAACATTTGATGAAATTAAAGAAGAATATTTTGATGGACTCATCATTACAGGAGCCCCTGTAGAGCAGATGCCTTTTGAAGAGGTAGAATATTGGCAAGAGCTTTCAGAGATTATGGAGTGGAGCAAAACACATGTATGCTCGACACTATATATCTGTTGGGGAGCACAAGCAGGAATTTACAAACACTTTGGTATTCACAAGGAAGACTTGCCAAGCAAGTTATTCGGCGTGTACGAACAAGAAGTGCAAAATGGTAAGCCCATGCTTATGCGTGGCCTAGATGAACTCTTCTATATGCCTCATTCACGGCATACGACGGTGAGTGAAAGCGAAATTAACGCTCACCCTCAGCTAGAAGTGCTAGCCCGCGCGGATAAGACCGGTGTTGGTGTGGCCAGGTCCTATGATAATAAACATATTTTTATCTTTGGACACCCTGAATATGATCGAGATACGTTGTATCAAGAGTATGATCGGGATCGGAAGTTAGGTCTGGACATTGATATTCCAGAAAATTATTTCCCTGATGATGATCCGACAAAGACCCCGATGATACGATGGCGATCGGCATCGACCATACTCTATACAAACTGGTTAAATTATTATGTATACCAAGAAACACCGTATGAAGTAAGTGAATTACAGTCGAGAGAATATGAACAACCATATATACAGGATTGGGTCATTTAATCCTAGTAAAAAAGTAGTAAAGATTTAAGAATAGTGAGGAAATTAACATGAGCAATTACAAATTTGAAACATTACAATTACATGCAGGTCATACAGTAGACGCGACAGGTTCCCGTGCAGTGCCAATCTATCAAACAACTTCCTATGTATTTAAAGATGCAGAACAAGCAGCAGGTCGTTTTGCTTTAACTGATGCTGGTCCTATCTACACTCGTTTAGGTAACCCTACACAAGACGTATTAGAAAGTCGTGTAGCAGCATTAGAAGGTGGTGCTGGGGCTATTGCTGTAGCATCTGGTTCTGCAGCGATTACATATGCGATCCAAAACGTAGCATCTGCTGGTGACAACATTGTGGCAGCTTCCACATTGTACGGTGGTACTTACAACTTGTTCAGTGCTACATTGCCGCGTTTTGGTATTACAACAAAATTTGTGAATCCAGACAATTTAGATGAGTTCAAAGCAGCCATCGATGATAACACAAAAGCAATCTATGTAGAATCCGTTGGTAACCCAGGCGCTAACTTGGTAGACTTAGAAGCAATCGCTGAAATCGCTCATGCACATGGCATTATCGTGATTGTAGATAACACATTTGGTACTCCATACTTATTCCGTCCATTCGAACATGGTGCAGACGTAGTAGTTCACTCTGCTACTAAATATTTAGGCGGTCATGGCACAACTATCGCTGGTGTCATTGTGGAAAGTGGCAAGTTCGACTACAAAGCGAGCGGTCGTTACCCTGGATTCGTAGAAGGAGATGTACATTACAATGGTTTAGTATACGGCGATCTTCCAATTCCTTTCACAGTGAAAGTTCGTGCTCAATTGTTGCGTGATACTGGAGCAGCTATTACTCCACTAGCAGCATGGTTGATTATCCAAGGTATCGAAACATTGTCCTTGCGTGTAGAACGTCATGTAGAAAACACTCGTAAAGTAGTAGATTTCTTAGTAAACCATCCCAAAATCGCTTACGTGGAGTATCCTGAATTGCCAAACAGCCCGTACAAAGTATTGGCTAATAAATACTTCCCGAATGGGGTAGGCGCTGTGTTTACGTTCGGTGTGAAAGGCGGTAAAGAAGAAGGTATCAAATTCGTAGATGCTCTTGAAATCTTCTCTAACCTTGCTAACGTAGCAGATGCAAAATCTTTAGTTATTCACCCAGCAAGTACAACGCATGCGCAATTGAGTCCTGAGGAACAATTGACAGCAGGTGTTAAACCAGAACAATTGCGTGTATCCATCGGTATCGAAAACATTGACGATATCATTGCCGATTTAGCGCAAGCATTAGACAAACTATAAGATTCATAGGTGTAGTTAACACATACTATATAACGCCATAGGCTATGTAGCGATAAGCGGTAGCCTGTGGCGTTTTATTTGTTTATATTCGTAGGGTTTCTGGTTGTGTTATACTATATAGGGTTATATCATGCGTTAATGCAATAAAGGATAGTATACATTGTGATTTGAGAGTATAGTCCTACTCATATAGGAACTATACAACCATGTTTAGTGAAAATGATACATATTGTGCTAGATATTATAAGGAGGTTCCATGAAAGGATATGGTTTGAAAACGGTTGTAATAGGTGCTGCGTTCTGTTTGTGTACTGTGTTACCTGTGTGGGCTAGTATAGAAGCGGTAGGGATACCACTGACACAGACAAATAAAGTAGTTCAACATACAACAGTGGTAACAAGTGATAAAGGGCAGTTTACATTTGAGTTTCCTTGGGAAGTTTCAAGTGCACAGACGATAGATACAGTGACGCTATCTAAGCAAGGGACCGTTGAAGGTAGTACAGTGGGCTTTGTATTGCAGTTACAAGATGGTGCTAAGATGACGGTAACACGTCGTAGTAATCAACCGCAAGAGGGGGTCTCCTTGGAGGAGTGGAATTCAACTTGGTATGATACACCAATAGAAGGACTTTCAGATGCGGAGTATGTCGATGTGTGGAAGCGATTTGATCCAAAGGTAGCGGCCTATCCGTATGTGACTGGAGGGTATTTACCAGATGAAAGGATGACGGCAGCCCGTTGGAGTTATGTGGTGAAAGGCGAGACATATCCATTGCCGGTCCGTTTTGAATTGGATTTGATTCCTAAAACAGATCCTCAGCATCGCTATGTAATGACATTAGAATATGCAAAGGAAGGAGCCTATCAGCTAGAGGCTCTAAGAGGATTGGAGAAACAATTGCAACCATTGATCTCTAAGTTAGATAGATCTCATAGTAGAGGAGGGTACAAATTTTCTAGTTTGCCAGTAGTAGCAAAGGATCTTCCGATTCAAGACGGCAAACAGTTGGCTGATCTGTATAGAAACGAAGTATTACGAGGTAAACAGACAAAACAACATAAAGAGAACGTTTACATCTATGATACATCTGTCAATATAGAAACTACTGATATAGTGGATAGTATGAGTGAAACAGGTGAATCAACTGCTCGTGGTGCAGACAGAGATGAAACAGAAGGTGACACTGTGTTTACCTCTGTGCGGATAGATACTGAGGGACAAGTGGAGCTAACGAAGCATATACAGTAATTTGAAATGCACATGCTTATTAGGAATGTATGCTATAAAGAACTTGAATTTTAAACATATTGTGTATATAATACAGTTAGCAAAGAGTCTTTGTTCTAATCTATGTTTGAAAAGAGGTGCATTCCTGTGAGTAGTCATGTAAAGGCAATTGATTCAGTGCCAGCCTATGGGGATTATTGTGTCTGTTTAGGTCGTAAAATTGCCTGGATACGTAGAAGTAAAGGATTTTCCCAGAAGCGTTTGGCGGAATTGTGTGGTATTAGTTCAAGCTATTTGGCCAAGATTGAAGGAGCCAAGGGGAGCCTTGGTACCACGTTGCAAATTTTATATTTAATTGCAGGTGTACTACAGGTCGATTTAGGAGTGCTCTTATCGCATACGGCTGATGACTATCATAGAATGCGGCTATTTAAGATTAAGAGGAAAGTTTCTTCCTATGAAACAGAACACGATCACAGTATGTAGGTGTATCATACAATAACTTTCCATACAATAGAGAAAGTTTACTGGAAGAGACAACGTTTATTAGGAGTATCTAATTATGAACTTAGATACTCCTAATTTTATTTTGAGCTTTATTTGAGAATACAATCGTTCTCAAATATAAAATTGATAATATTAATTGAGAATTTATAAATAAAATGGAGTAGACCTTTATTTTTGACGATTTAAATGATAAATCCTATCAAATAGCTTAACAGTGCGATTTATAATACGAAAAACGCATAAATAGATGTTAAAATCACATAGGAAAAATATATAGAAAAGTTTGACAATACAAAAAAAACGTGCAATAATGAGAATGTAAAAAAGGTAAGTACCTTACGTAAATGATAATTATAAAGTTAGCGAATATGTATTTTTATGGAGGTGTCTCATGCGCGTTATTGGTGATGCATGCATTAAATGTGGTTCTTGTGCTTCTGTTTGTCCAGTAGGAGCAATTGCTGAAGGCGAATTAAAATATGAAATCAATGAAACTTGCATTGATTGCGGTTCTTGCGAATCCGTTTGCCCAGTAGCTACAATCACAGCTGAGTAATCAACAACAAACAAAACCCCTTGAACATAAGTGTTCGAGGGGTTTTTTATTTATAATCTTCCTAAAGTATGTTACAATTAATAGAATACGGAATTCTTTATAAGGAGAGATTCGATGAGATTATTTTCTTCATTAGGAAGAGATTTAGGAATAGATATTGGGACCTTTCACACGCATATTTTTGTAGAAGGTCGTGGTGTAGTGGTATCTGAACCATCTATTGTGGCTACTGATGCAAAGCAAGAATCAGTAGTAACGGTGGGGGAAGATGCCCATCGTTTATTGTTGCGCAATCCAGAAACATTAGCGCCTATGAGTCCTTTAAAAGAGGGCTTTATTGTGGACTATCGGATAGTGCTATCTATGTTGAAATATTTTATGAATAAAGCTTCAAAGGCTGTGCGACGATCCCGTGTTGTCATGGCTGTTCCTTGTGGTATTACTGATGTAGAGCGAAGAGCGATGACCGATGCCATTATACAAGCAGGAGCCCGAGAGGCATATTTATTAGAAAGTCCTGTAGCTGCTGCCATTGGTGCTAACTTGCCAATTATGGAAGCTAGAGGCAGTATGGCTGTCGATATTGGTGGTAGTACCACAGATGTAGCGATTGTATCCATGGGTGGAAAGGTGGCCAGTAAAACTTCTCGAGTAGGTGGTAATGAGCTCAATGAGGCGATTTATAAATATATCCGCAGTGAGTTTTCTATTATGGTATCTGATGAAACAGTGGAGGATATCAAACTTACATTGGGAACGGCCATGCCTCCTTCTGTAGAAGGAGAATATACGATTGTTGGTCGTCATTCAGAGACGGGGCTTACAAAACGTTGCATCATACGAAAAAGTGAAGTGTATGAAATTTTACGACAACCTATTGCAGAGATGGTAGCAGTAGTTCGAAGTATTTTAGAAAAAACACCACCAGAATTAGTGGCAGATATTATGGAAAGTGGGATGCTACTTACAGGTGGAACAGCGCTCTTAGAAGGGTTAGACCTGCATATGCGAGAAGAGCTAGGTGTACCTGTTCGTATTGCGGATGCACCAGACCTTACGGTGGCCTTGGGATTAGGAAAGGCAGCATCTGATGTAGAACGGCTTGAAAGGCTATTAGTGGCAAGTAAATTACGAAAGGGGCGGTCTTAATGCAACAATCAGAACGAAAATGGCTGACAATGATCGTCCTTATATGCTGTATATTAGGCGTGTTTGGCTTCATATGGAAGCAGCGCACCCAAGTTCCTGTTGTAACAGTGGCCTTGGAAAATATGATGGCTCCTTTTACGTATGGGTCGAGTCGATTGTTGGAAGGTCTTCATACGGGTATTGAAGTGTTAGATGCTGGTATTTTGCGAGTGAAAGACACCTCTGATTTAGAGGCGCGTAATGCCGCATTAGAACAAAAACAGTCCGCCTATGATGAATTAGTAGCCGAAAACCTTAGACTGCGCCAATTGTTGCAGTTCCAAACGGAGCAACCACAATTTTCTATGATAGGGGCGACAGTAGTGACTCGTGATCGCGGTGCTTGGACTGATACATTTACTATTTCCAGAGGACAAGCGGATGGGATTGCTCCGAATATGGTGGTTATCGCCCCACGTGGTGTAGTAGGATTTGTATCTGATGTATATGAACATTCTGCAAGAGTACAAACGATTCTAGATCCAAGATCGGCTACAGGAGTGATTGTACAGCGCCCAGAGTCTAGAATTGCTTCTATTTTGAAAGGCAATGGCAATCATCCGCTAGAACCGCAAATGGTGAATATTGCGTTAAATGGTGATGTGCTAAAAGGTGATACGATTGTGACATCTGGCTTTGGTGGTATGTATCCGAAAGGGATTATCTTCGGACATGTAAAAGACATTGTTACTGATGAAGAAGGCTTTGTAAAACATGCGATTATAGAGCCTACAGTAGACTTTCAAAGTTTAGAAGAAGTATTTGTCATAACTAAATCCTTTACGGCTACGCCAGAGGTGCCTAAATTAGAGCCTAAATTGATTCCTCGCACACAACGAGATCAAGTGGAAGGGGCTAAAGGAACGGTGCAACAATGAAGCGATTTGCGTTGACATTACTGATGATTTGTATTGTGATTATACAATCTTTAGTGGTACCTAGATGGTTTGCTCCATCTTGGGCGCCTCATATATTGATGGATATCGCCATTGTGGTAGCTATATTGAAAGGCCGACCTACGGGGATGATATTGGCGATTATAGGCGGTATTGTACAAGATGTGCTTATCGGAAACTATTTTGGATTACATGTGGTATCGTATGCAGTAGTGACCTATATGTTAGGGTCTATGAACTATACGATTTATGAAGAACAATGGTACGCTAGTGCTTGGTGGACAGGTCTAGGAGCTTCTTTGGCGATGTTGGTACAGGTGGGCTTATTGTGGGTTGTACAAGAGCCAGTAATCCTGTATACCTATGTATGGAATCATGGAATTCCCTCTATAGGAGTGGATGCTTGTATAGGGGTCGTCATTCATCACGTACTATGGCGTTGGGAAGAAAAAGATGAATATATGTGGTAGAAAGGAGGAACTATGTTAAGAGCACTGTATAAAAAGAAGAAGACTACACGTTTTGATGTGCTTCTAACAATAGTTGTCATTATATTTCTAATCCTTTTAGGCCGCGTTTTTTTCTTGCAAGCTATTGAAGGTGACTATTATAGAGGCAAAGCTGAGGGGAATCGACTGCGGATGCTGTCGATGACGGCCACTAGAGGTATTATGTATGATCGAAATGGTCAAATTGTAGTAGGATCACGTCCGGCATACATGGTATCTATGTTGCCTACAGGCAAACAGGCAGACCCACAAGTTTTGCAGACCCTAGCTACGTATTTACAAGTGCCTGTAAAAACTTTAGAAGATAAAGTTGAAGCGCATAAGGGTGGATATGAACCGATTCGCTTAGCTAGTGATGTGACATTGGATAAAGTCACTAAAATTGAGGAGCATCGCCATGAGTTACCGGGTATTACCGTCGATGTAGAGCCACTTCGGTACTATCCTCATGATACAATGGCTTCGCAATTGTTAGGCTATGTGGGTGAAGTGAGTGAAGATGAACTGGCAGCGGCTAAGCAAGCAGAGTTAGATGGTACACATACAGGTGGTTCTATCGGACCGGGAACGATATTAGGTCGCTCTGGTCTGGAAAAAATGTATGATCCCATATTGCGTGGTGTCGATGGAGGTCGACAAGTAGAGGTCGATGCTAGTGGTAGACCTATAGAAGAAGTAGGTCGTAAACATACGGTACCAGGTCGTAATATTCATTTAACAATTGATTTGAACCTGCAAAAGGTGGCGGAAAAAGCTGTGTATGATCAATTGGAGGCGCTCAGAAAACAGGGGATTCCTGCCAAGGGGGCCGCAGTAGTTGCTATGGATCCTAATACGGGTGCCGTATTGGCCATGGTGAGTGCGCCTGGATTTAATCCGAATTGGTTCGCCAAGGGGATCACCACAGAGCAGTGGAATCAGTTGAATACAGATGCGAACCATCCATTTGAAAATAAAGTAGTCACAGGGGAATATCCACCGGGGTCTCCTTTCAAAATTATTACTGGTGCAGCTGCATTAGAATTGAAAAAAGTAACTCCTAATGAAATGATTTATGACAGTGGTAAGCACTGGTTAATCGACAAACGAAATGCCGAGGGAGAAGCCCTTGGATGGCTAGATTTTAATAAGGCATTGGCCAAATCAGATAATGTATATTTCTATGAAATGGGCAATCGGTTAGGGATTGAGAATATCGATAAATATGCGAAGATTTTTGGCCTCGGTGAAAAAACAGGGATTAAGTTATATGATGAAGGTACAGGTAATATAGCTAGTCCTGAATATAAGCGAAAAGTATTTGACCAAGATTGGTATTTAGGCGAAACGTTTGATGCCGCCATAGGACAATCTTTTACGCTAGTAACGCCGATACAGATGGCAGTTGTTATGTCTGAGATTGCCAATGGAGGGATTCGCTATCAGCCGTATGTGGTGAGTCGTATTGACAATGCGGATGGTACTCCAGAAGAAATCTTTGGGCCTAAGAAGTTAGGCGTTCTTCAAGTTTCTAAAAGCGTCATGGATATTGTACGTAACGGATTGCGCGATGTAACATTAGAAGGTGGTACAGCCGGCGAAATCTTTAAAGGGTTATCCTTAGCAGTAGCTGGTAAAACCGGTACTGCCGAGAATGCTACTGGTCGTGACCATGGTTGGTTTGTCGCCTACGCACCGTATGATAAACCTCGCATTGTAGTAGTGGCATTGGTAGAGCAAGGCGGATTCGGAGCGATTTCTGCAGGATCTATTGTCCGTCCTATCTTGGAAGAGTATTTTCATATACCAAAACAGCCAATACCACCAGTGACGGCTAAAAAAGAAGATGGAAAAGACGATAATAAAGATACTTCAACATCTAAGACAGAGACGAAAGATAACAAAGACTAGGAGTGCATTATGTGGCAAAGAATTATACGAGAATGGGATTGGATACTAGTGCTGTCTACCATTAGTCTGATCCTCATTGGATGTGTTGTCATTGGTAGTGCTACACATGTCAATCGAGAAGGGCTGCAATTGACAGGATTAGTTTCAAAACAATTGCTGTTCTTTGGGTTAAACCTAATCGCGATTATAGGCTTGCAATGGTTAGATTATGAACGATTGCGCACTTACGGAAAATGGATTTATGGAGCTACTATTGTGATGTTGCTTGCGGTTATGATTGTGGGTACATCTGCATTGGGGGCACAACGATGGATTCAAATCGGGCCCATCACAATCCAACCTTCCGAGTTTACTAAGCTAATGATGATTATTAGTTTGGCCAATATGTTAGAGAGCAGAGTAGGTAAGTTAAATACATTTAAAGAGTTAGCTCCTGTATTTCTGTTTTTGGGAATTCCTGCCTTGTTGGTGTTCAAGCAACCAGACTTGGGTACATCGTTGGTGTATGTAGCCATTTTGGCAGGCATGTTATTTGTCAGTGGTATTCGCATGCGCTTAGTGCAGATTATGGTAGGAACCATGGTAGCATTAGCTCCTTTGAGCTGGTTTGTATTGCAAGAGTATCAAAAGCAACGGATTATGGTGTTTTTAAACCCTAATGTAGATCCCTTTGGGGCAGGATATCATATTATCCAATCGAAAATTGCAATCGGTTCAGGCTTGTTATTCGGAAAAGGCCTTTTTGAAGGCACCCAAAGTCAGCTGAACTTTTTACCGGAAAATCATACAGATTTTATTTTTTCTGTAGTAGGAGAAGAATTAGGTCTCCTCGGTTGCTGTGTAGTTTTAGGGTTACTGTTGGTAGTTGTGTATCGCAGTTTTTTAATTGCTAAGCGATCTGTAGATCCTTTTGGTATGCTAATTGCAACGGGTATTGGCTCTATGCTGCTGTTTGAAGTGTTAGTCAATGTAGGAATGACAACGGGCATTATGCCTGTTACAGGAATTCCTTTACCATTTATCAGTTATGGTGTCAGCGCCTTGACTACCAATTTATTGAGTATAGGCTTATTATTAAATATAGTAATGCGTCAGAAAAAGCGCATGTTTTAATTATTAGAAATGAGGCTTGTGCCTCTTGTGAGGTTGTATGATTCACTTAGATCCATCATGGTTACAACATGTGGAAAAACCGGCTCGCTATACGGGTGGAGAATGGAATAGCATTGTGAAAGACCACAGTACAGTGGATGTGACAATGGCATTAGCTTTTCCTGATGTATATGAAGTCAGTATGAGCCATTTAGGTATAAAGATTTTATATGGTTTGTTGAATGAACGAGAAGATGTGGCGGCAGAACGTGTCTTTGCGCCTTGGCATGATATGGAACAGGAAATGCGAGATCGTAAGATTCCTTTATTCTCCTTGGAAACAAAAACACCAATTCGTGAATTCGACTTGTTAGGGTTTACGTTGCAATATGAGATGAGCTATACCAATATTTTAAATATGTTGGATATGGCAGATATTCCGTTTTATAGCAAAGATCGAGATATGTCTTTCCCATTGCTCTTAGCAGGGGGACCTTGTGTGTATAATATTGAACCGATAGCAGATTTCTTTGATGTTGTGTCTATCGGCGAATCTGAAGAATGGCTAGTGGAATTTGTAGAACTATTTAAGACAGAAAAAGCGAAAGGGTTTCCAGGGGGCAAAGAGGCATTCTTGCGCAAGGCGGCCTTAATCGAAGGTACCTATGTACCGGCTTTATACCAGCCAGAATATACAGAGGAAGGCCATTTTAAAGGGTTGCAAGTATTGGCAGAAGAGGCTCCACCAGTAGTCAAAAAACGTATCGTCGAAGATGTAGAAAACTCCTACTATCCAACAGCGCCTATTGTGCCGTATTTAGATGTAGTCCATGATCGGGCTGTGTTGGAATTATTCCGTGGCTGTTTACGAGGTTGTCGTTTCTGCCAAGCTGGTATGTTATATCGTCCTGTTCGTGAAAGAACGCCGGAACGATTGTTACAGATGGCAAAAGATATCATCGCCAATACAGGGTATAACGAAATTTCTTTAATGTCTCTTAGCTCGGCAGACTATTCTAAATTGCCAGAATTAGTAGATATGTTGATGGAAGAGTTTAAAGACAAACAAGTGAGTGTTAGCTTGCCGTCTTTGCGTATTGATGCATTCTCTATTGATATTGCTAAAAAGGTACAACAAGTTCGTAAAAGTGGCTTAACCTTTGCTCCTGAAGCGGGCTCGCAACGCATGCGTGATGTCATCAACAAAGGGGTTAGCGAAGAAGATTTAATGGCAGCTTGTGAAAATGCTTTTAAGTCTGGATGGAATACAGTAAAGCTCTATTTCATGATGGGCTTACCGACGGAAACCGATGAAGACGTAGCAGGCATTGCTGATTTAGCGTATAAAGTGTTAGACTTGCACCGTGATATTACAGGCAAACGCAATGGTAAGGTCACAGTGAGTTGTTCTTTCTTTGTTCCTAAAACACATTCTCCATACCAATGGTATGGACAACAAGATGTGGAGGAAATTCACCGCAAGCAACGCTATTTAAAATCCCTCATTAACAATCGCAATATCTCCTACCATTACCATGATGGTCATACGGGTTATTTAGAGGCTATCTTTGCTCGTGGTGATAGACGACTAGCTCCCTCTGTCATCGAAGCTTGGAAACATGGTTGTAAGTTTGATGGCTGGACAGAGTATTTTAAATACGATACTTGGATGCAAGCTTTCAAAGATACAAATATTGATCCAGATTATTATGCGCGCCGTGACCGTAGTTTTGAAGAGGCATTGCCATGGGAACACATTGATGACACGGTAAGTAAAGCCTTTTTACAACGTGAATGGGAACGTGCTGTAGAGGGTACCTTGACATGGGATTGTCGTCGCAAACCGTGCAATGGCTGTAATGCGTGTCCAGAGTTAGGCACACCAATTATTGATTATAAGGAGGGTGGACGTGTTGAGAAAGTTACGTTTGGCCTTACATAAGGGGGAAGAACTTCGATTCTTATCCCATTTAGATTATGCCTCAGCTATCGAGCGTATGATTCGCCGCAGTGGCATTAAAATGGCCTATTCTGAAGGGTTCAATCCACATATGAAAATTAGCTTTTCTTCTGCTCTTGCCTTGGGTATTACAGCCAGCGCTGAATATTGCGATATGGATGTCTTAGAAGAAGGTTCCTTGGAGGAATTGATGGAACGACTTTCACAGGCTGCACCAAAAGGGCTAGAAGTGTTAGAGGGTCGTTTCATGCCGGACAAAGTGAAAAAGATGATGGCTATCTGCAATTATGCAGTCTATGAAGTGACAGGGCCTGCGAAAGCAGATGCCAACTGGGATCAGTTGTTGGAGCCTTTTAATAGTGCAGAAGAAGTGTTATACGAAAAAGTAACGCCGAAAAAGACAAGAACCATTGATGTAAAGCATTTTATTAAAGAACCATTGGTGGCAAAGGTAGATGGCGATATGGTGACCATTCGCATGGCGATTGGTGTGTACCCTGAGGGAACCATGAAGCCTGGCGATATGTGGAAATTGGGAAAAGACCAATATGGTTGGCCTGTAACAGATAGTTATTCTATCCATCGTGAAGCCATTTTGATTGAAACAGAGGGTACGTGTATTACGCCTTTAGAAGTGGAATAAGGAGATACTATGAACCGATTATATGCCAATGTAATGCAGGAGGAAACCCGTCTTGCTATTGTGGACGAGACAGGAGCATTGCAACAAATTATATATGAACGACCACAGTTGTCGAATCGTGTGAATCATATTTACAAAGGTGTTGTAAAAAATGTCTTACCAGGTATGAGCGCAGCCTTTCTTGACATTGGCATTGGTCAAAATGTGTATCTGAATCTGCAAGAACATGGGAAACAAAAAAAGGTCCATGTGGGTGAAGTTCTCATGGTGCAGGTCGTGAAAGATGCTATGCTTGGTAAGAGTGCACGAGTGACTACAGATGTAAGCTTAGCAGGACATTATATGGTATTGTTGCCAGAAGATAGACAAATTCATATATCGAAAAAAATTACAGACCCAGAGCTACGTCAATCTTTGAAAGATATGGCACAACCGTACTTAGAAAAGGGTGTAGGATTTATTTTGCGGACCGCCGCTATGGATGCATCGCAAGAAGAGATTGCCAATGATATGGCCTATTTACATCAGACATGGGAACATCTACAAAAGCGATATAAAGTAGCACAAAATAAGACGGAAATTTATGGAGATGCAAATCTTTGGTATCGTGTCATTCGAGATTATATGGGACCGACCGTAGATGCTATCATGGTGGATGATATGTCCGCCTATGAAGAGTTACAACGACTGTTGGGTGCTGGGCGATTTGGTAACACCATAGATATCACTCTGTGGAATCAAAAAGAAGATATCTTTAAAACGCATGGAATAGAGGAACAAATCGATGCGTTGCTAAACCATCGTATTGACTTGCCATCTGGGGGTTCCTTGCAAATTGATCAAACAGAAGCATTGACGGTCATTGATGTAAACTCTGCGCATTATAGCGGTAAGAATGAAAAAGTTGGTGAAGTGGCGAAACGAGTGAACCTAGAAGCGGCTCATATGATTGCCCGGCAATTACGTTTGCGTAATTTAGGCGGTATCATTATCTGCGACTTTATCGATATGCCAAAAGCTGATGTGGAAGAGTTAGTCCAATTGATGAATCGATTGGTTAAGAAAGATCCGATTAAAACTGTTGTATGTGGTATGACCTCTCTGGGGTTACTAGAGATTACTAGAAAACGGGAACGCCAAAGTATCCCGTCCATTCTCTTTGATGCTTGTTCTTCTTGTGGTGGGACAGGGCATGTATTAAAAGGAGAAACGGTGTACTTGCAGATTATACGACGTTTGCGAGAACTATATCGATTTGGTCGATTAAAAACAGATGTAGCCATCGTGGTTCATCCAGATGTAGGACTATTCTTTACAAAACCAGTGTTAGAGTCATTGCATAGGGAATTACAACGAACTATACAGATTGAAAATGATTCCACAATGGGATTAGAAGCCTATTCCCTATTGGCCTTAGGTGATGTATAATAAGAGAATAAGTAGTAAGAAAGAAATTTTGTCTCGAGGAAGACATTATTTTGTATTCATTAAGTGCTTGGGGTTCCAGGCACTTTTGCTTTTTTGGAGGCTTCTTGTGTCGTACCTAGAAATTTTAATTTTATCCTTTGGCTTGGCTATGGATGCCTTTGCTGTTTCTATTTGTAAATCCACGCAGATGAAAGAAGATTCTGCCTATAAGAAAACAACATTAGCGTTTTTGTTTGGTGCCTTTCAATGTGTGATGCCGATTATTGGGGCTATCGTAGGTGCTCAATTTTCGCAGAATTTCGATGAATGGGATCATTGGGTAATTTTTATTACTTTAGGCTATTTAGGGATTAATATGATTCGTGCTTCTCTCAGTGATGAAGAGGAAGATACAACAGCGGTAGATTGGAAAGAAATGTTAGCACTGTCAGTAGCAACAAGTATTGATGCCTTGGCGGTGGGCGTGACGATTGCCTTGCTACATGTAGATGTCTATTTTGCTTCTCTCACTATTGGAGTCATTACTTTCTTTGTTTGTTTAGTAGGTATATTCAGTGGATATCACATGATGAAAGCCTTTCGAGAGCGAGCAGAAATGGCTGGTGGAGTGATATTAATCATCATTGGAGTGAAAATATTGATGCAGCATTTGGGGTATTTGCCTCGCTAAGTCGTCTCTTGTTGTGCTATGCAGCCTATGGCGTATGTAACTAAATATGATAAAGGAAAGAGCACGACATATTCCTCCGCAAACTGACCCTAAGGTAGGGTCGTTTCTTGTTATGCTATTCAGCTTGTAGCGGTTTTAACTACGTAGAGCAAAGGAAGACCGTAACAAACTCCTTCTCAAACTGATCCTACGGTAGGTTTGTTCAGGAGCATGTTACGGTCTTTTGTGTTTGTGTGATTTATGTAGTAAGGACCGTTACAAGGCTGCTACTCATAACTGCGTTCCTCACGGGGAGGAAGGTTGCAAATTGCAACTGCATTTTCTGGTGGAAAAAGTGCTTGACGAAATGTGCTGTATAGTTTATACTTATTAGGTATTCACTTGGAGAGGTGTCCGAGCGGCTTAAGGAGCATGATTGGAAATCATGTGTGCGGTGATACCGTACCGAGGGTTCAAATCCCTCTCTCTCCGCCAAATTTTAAAAGCGTTTATGCATTGCATAGGCGCTTTTATTGTATTTTGTGGCAAAATGATATATAATTAACTCAATGAATATTTAGTTCCCTTTATTATAGGGTCAAATAAAAAAGGACGGTTGCCCCCGTCCTTTTTGCTTTTTATGTTTTATTTTGTATAGAATCTTCCTGTGAAGAATGGTATACTAAATTCATATGAGGAGGCATTGTATGGATGTTTTATGGCTATTATTTGATGTGATTGGCACGATTGCGTTTGCTATATCGGGGGCTTTGCTCGGTATTCAGAGGCGTATGGATATTTTTGGTATATTAATCCTAGCATTGGTGACGGCTATTGGTGGTGGGATTGTTCGTGATGTGTTAGTAGGTCGTATTCCTCCAACATCGTTACAAACAGGTTTGTACATTTCCATTACATTGGTTACGGTAGGCATTGTATTTATGATGTATCGATATGGTTGGAATCGGTATCTTGAAAGTAAAGGAATGACAAAAATATATCTTACAGCAGATGCCTTAGGGCTGGCTTCGTTTACTATTACTGGGGCTCGTGTAGGGATTGCCACGAATCCTCATAACTTGGTGTTGGCAGTGATTCTTGGCGTTGTTACCGCTGTGGGGGGAGGTATCATTCGAGATATCTTAGCGCATCGTACGCCTAGTGTGTTGAAAGAAGAAGTCTATGCGTTACCAGCATTATTAGGAAGTGTTTCTTACTTTTATCTATATGAAAACGATCATCAAATTGTAGCAGCCTATATTACATTTGGTATCGTATTTATGATTCGAATGGTAGCTATGGAATATCATTGGAATTTGCCTCGTATTGAGCGGAAACATAGAACGGATACAAAATAAGGTGATAACTATACCTTTGGTTGTTATATCTTCTGTTGTCATATGTGATGATATGGAGTTGTCATAGAGGATACTCTAGAGATATAATAGTAAGAGTTTTATATTGTTAAACACGGGAGAAATACGTGATGAATTTACATAAATGGCGACGTCAGTTCGCTATGGCAGCGACTGCATTGGCAACCGCTGTATTGAGTAGTATGTCTGTAGCAGAGGCTACAACGGTATTATATGTACCACAAGATGATAGACCAGTGAGTTTAGCCTATACGGTGGCAACAGCACAAGATGCAGGGTACACAGTCTTGACTCCACCAGAGTATTTTATTTCTGGTCGTAACTTTCAGGGAAATGCAGAGGCGATATGGAAGTGGGTCGATGAGAATGCTAGCAAAGCAGATGTGTTGGTATTGAGCACTGATACATTAATTTATGGAGGCTTAGTAGATTCCAGAAAGCACCATTTAGATATGCATACATTGACATATCGAGTGCATCATATTGAAGATTTACATACGAAGTATCCTAATATACCAATTTATGCATTTGGTACGGTGATGCGATCTCCTAGAGCTAGTGGAGGTGGTGTGGAGCCATCCTATTATGATCAATATGGTCCAACTATATTTCGCATTGCAGCGTTACAAGATAAAATGGACAGTCAACCGTTGACGGTAGATGAACAAAAAGAATTGTTCACCCTACAAGCGACAGTACCTGTTGAATTTTTACAAGATTGGTTCCAGCGACGTCAAAAAAATATGATGGTGAATCGTGAATTAATCGATATCACAAAAAAAGGCGTCTTTACGTATTTTGCACTGGGACATGATGATACTAGTAATTTATCCCAATCGGCTATGGAAGGTCGATATTTGCAAAAGCATAGTAAGGGACTTTCACCGAAACAATATGGAAGTTTTCCAGGGGCGGATCAATTAGGGTTGCTATTGATTGCTCGGGACCACGTAGATAGAAATCATTTGCATCCAACTTTTGAAGTCATGTATCCACTAGGTGGTGGCGGAGATACGGTACCACATTATGAAGACCAAAAAGTAGAAAAAACGATTGCTGAACATGTAGAGGCCGTTGGGGGCACGATGAAAGCCAAAGGAAAACCAACAGTGTTGTTAGCAGTCAACACGCCGCTCGGTGTGGTGACAGGTGAATCGGAAGCTTTTGAAAACTTTCCAATGATTTCTAGAAGAACGAATGAGTTCTTAGACCATATTCAAGCATCTTTGGCCCAAGGTGTGCCAGTGAGCATTGCAGATATTTCGTACTCAAATGGGTCAGATAATACATTGGTGTATGGATTATATCAACGAGATTTGCTCTATAAATTGAGCGCTTATAATGGTTGGAACACAGCAAGTAATACGATTGGATACGCCATTGCACAAGGTATTCTAGGCATCCATATGGATGAACAAGAACATCGTAATATGTTGACTCAACAATATTTAGACAATTGGGCATACCAAGCTAATATTCGTAAAGATGTGTATCGCATGCAGGATAGAATTCGTACAGATAATGTGAAATATACAGGTACATTGAATGATACGTTAGAAAGTTATCTAGGAGAACGAGTACAAGACTTTGCAGCTACCTATTTAAAAATAGACCCTCGTACTGTGTCGGCTCGATTCCCTTGGAAACGCCTGTTTGAAACAGATATTACTGTCTATCGTGAACCAGTAGCGCCACTGCAAAAAGAATTGCGCTTGCAACGAGAAGCTGCTGAACGAGCAAAAGCAGAAGCGGAAGCAAAAGCCAAGGCAGAAGCAGAGGCTAAAGCGGCAGCAGAAGCTAAGGCTAAAGCCGAGAAGAAGGGTACAGCAGATGCTGGCTCAACGGCAAAAGCGAGTACATAACATATAGTAAAGATAGAGAGGGGCCTAGCCCCTCTTTTTTGGAGGTTCTATGAGAAAACCGGCTGTACCTGCGATTACCTATATGCGGGGGCTTTGTATGCTAGGGGTGATTGGGATTCATGTAGGGTCCTATGCACTTAGCAACCCTCATATTAACATACATCTGTTGGGCCTATTAGAAATCGTATCTCGATTTACTGTGCCTGCATTTTTCTTTTTATCTGCCTTTGGATTGTTGTATCATACATCGGTGGAGGATGAATTTTCCTACGCTGATTTTTTACGTCGGCGTATACAGGTGGTGCTCTATCCATACATTGTATGGACCATACTATACACGGCATATAATGCGAGTGTAGCTCATAGTGCGTGGGGATTGATGCCACATGTGTTAGGGTTAAGTTTACTCTTTGGAAATGGTATGTATCATCTGTACTTCTTAGTCATATTACTTTGGTTCTATGCCTTGATGCCACTGTGGCGATGGGCACTGCGGTCTATACTGAAAGCCCCAATATTGTTGATGACTGTAGTATTTTTTGTGCAAATGGCAGTGAATTATTGGTCCTCTTATATGGCAGGTTCTGTGCAATTTTCACAAGAATGGTTGCAGTACATCTTTAGCATGCGCCTTAATTATTTTGTAGGATTTTATGTGTGGATATTCCTATTAGGTGGTTTATTAGCTGAGAAATTCGACGCCATGTTAGAATGGATTGATGCTCATGGATTTGCTGTCACAGTGGGATTTATCGTATCTTTAGTGGCTATGCTAGGATCTTATTACTATGTAATGGCAGAGTGGGGATATACTCGGTTAGAGGCTATCTACACAGTCCATCAATTAAGTCCACAAGGTTTGGTATATACAGCCATGGGCTGTGTCTTCTTTGTGTGGGCCTTTACAGTGTCATCCATGAGTGATGTAGTGGAGACCTTTTGGGCAGAATTAGGAGATGCATCGTATGGAATTTATTTAGTGCATCCGTTTGTACTGATAGCATTCGATAAAGTTCTACAAATAGCAGGGCTAGGATATACCGCTATGACCGTCATTGTCATGTATATAAGTGCAGTTATATTGTCATTTGGATTGACAAAATTATTAGGTGCCCTACCAAAACAAATTAGAGAGTATATCATGGGGAAATAGGTCGCCATTTGTGATGCTATGCGCCTGTGGATCGTCGCTAGTTTTGCTATGCAGCCTGTGGCGTTTGTAACTGAATATGCAAAGGGAAGAGCACGGCATATTCCTCCACAAACTGATACAGTGGTTAGGTTTGCTTCGGAACACGCCGTGCTCTTCTAGTGTTTGTGTGATTTAGATAGTAAGGAACGCCACGAGGCTGCTACTCGTAACTGCGCTCCTCAGGGGTTGGGAAGAGCACGACATATTCCTCCACAAACTGATCCTACGGTAGGGTCGTCACTTGTTTCGCTATGCAGTCTGTGGCGTTCGTAACTAAATAGAACAAAGGAAGACTGTAACACACTCCTTCTCAAACTGATCCTACGGTAGGTTTGTTCAGGAGCATGTTACGGTCTTCTGTATTTGTGTGATTTAGGTAATAAGAGAACGCCACAAGGCTGCTACTTATAACTGCGCTCCTCAGAGAAGGGGATATGTGGTGATGTCATCTGTAAGCTCGTGCTCTGCTTAGTTTACTTTGGAGCATGTTATGGTCTTCTGTGTTTGTGTGATTTAGGTAATAAGAAACGCCACAAGGCTGCTACGCATAACTGTGTTCCTCAGAGAAGGGGAACATGTGGTGATGTCATCTGCAATCTTGCGCTTTGTTTAGTTTGCTTTGGAACCGAGGGCGTGTTTTGCAGAGGCTCTACTGTAAAATAGTTATAGAATTTTATACTTGTCTGTACTATAATGAAAGTGATACTTGAATCGTATGTATACTATGAGGTGTTACTATGAAAGAATTAACATATTTTAATGGAGAAATGGTGGAATCTGGGGCTAAGGTGGTTAGTCTTGATGATAGAGGGTATTGTTTTGGTGATGGTGTATACGAGGTAGTGCGTGTGTACAATGGTCGTGCGTTTGCCTTCTCCTATCATCAAGATCGTTTGTATCGTTCTATGCGTGAAATGGATATTCCTGTACGCATGCCACCGGATGAATTACAAGAGTTACATGAAATTATGATAGAGCAAAGCGAAATTACAGATGGATACATCTATTTGCAAATCACTCGTGGTGTATCTCCGCGTCACCATGCCTTTGAGCGCTCTAAATTAGAACCACAAATGTACATGTTCATCAAGCCAATTACAACGGACCTAGGGGCCTTACAAAATGGTGTAAAAGCGATTACTTTGCCAGATGATCGTTGGGCTCGTGTGGATATTAAAACGCTAAATTTAATTCCTAATATTTTGGCGCAGACAAAAGCGGAGAAAAAAGGTGCTTATACAGCGATCCTAGTGCGTGATGGTATTGTCACAGAAGGGGCTACATCGAATCTATTTGTCATGAAAGATGGTGTGTGTTATACCCATCCTGCCGATCATCATATTTTAAAAGGGATTACGCGACAACTAATTTTGACACGAGTAGCACCGACAGCGGGAATCACTGTGATTGAACGTGAATTTGATGAAGCGTTTTTAAAAGATGCCGATGAAATTTTCTTTACTGATACGATTGGTGGCGTTATTCCTGTAGTGACATTGAATCGTGAACCTGTAGGAGATGGTACTCCAGGTAAAGCAGCAAAAGTATTGGCAGAACAATTACATCATTTAATGGAAGAAGGGCTAGCATAATGTCAGTTAAAACAATAACGGGTAGTGCGTTACTATTAGCGATTGCCTTGCTCAGTCAAGGGTTTCTTCGCATGATTATTCCTGTGCATGGTTTAGTGCAATTTTTGGTGGGTTCCATCGTTGGCGCTTGTACAGCGCTTGCTACATGGCGCTATGGATTATGGAGTGGTTTTGTAGTAGCTTGCGTCACACCATTGATGGCTTTTGTACAAGGCATGTTGACAATTCCAGTATTTGTACCAGTGGTAGCGGTTGGCAGTATGGCTTACGCCGTGACTGTGAAAATGTTAGGGCAAAAGCGAATTTGGGTGACAGCTATTAGCGGCGCCATTGTTAAATCTATCGTATTATATGGACTATTCTTGGAGTTATTCCAATTGATGCCGGGTATTCCGGAAGCCATGCAAAAAGGGATTTTATTTAGCATGGGTTGGCCACAATTAATTACAGGCACTTGTGGTATTTTCTTAGCTGCATTCATTGCAAAACGTGGTGGTATTAAGCTACAGAAACAAGACTAGCTAGTATGTGAATTGTATGTAAGGGAGTGTATTTCATCATTATATAATAAGTATAGAGTGAGTTAACATAGGGGATCCTGCCTAGGCGGGAGCACGTTTGTTATAAAGATCAAGCATCTCTGATTATGGAGCTATAGATTTAAGCTATAATAAACAATAGGCAAGTAGTATAGTGGGAATTGTTGACAGTCTGTCTACTCACATTGTACAATTTATGCATACCCAAGAGCTCTTAGGTAACTGAGAGCTCTTTTTTATTTAGTTTGAAAAGGAGAGGATTTCATGATAGAACTTAAACAGATTCGAAAAGTCTATGAAGGTGCTGTCCGCGTGGAAGCCTTGAAAGAAATTAATGTAACTATAGAAGAAGGCGAAATTTTTGGCGTTATTGGTCAATCTGGGGCCGGTAAATCTACCTTGATTCGCTGTATCAATATGTTGGAACGTCCTACATCTGGAGCCGTTATTGTGGACGGTGTAGATTTAACGAAGTTGAACACAGCAGAACTTCGTGAAGAGCGCAAACATATTGGTATGATTTTCCAACACTTTAATTTACTTTCATCCCGCACAGTCTATGAAAATGTAGCATTTCCATTGGAATTGCAAGGGTTGTCAAAGGAAGAAATTAGAGAACGTATTTTGCCAATTTTAGACATTGTTAAATTGTCGGATCGCTTAGATAACTATCCATCCCAATTGTCCGGTGGTCAAAAGCAACGTGTTGGTATTGCTCGTGCCTTAGCTAGTAATCCAAAAGTGTTGTTATGTGATGAAGCTACATCCGCATTAGATCCACAAACGACAAAATCTATTTTGGCATTGTTGAAAGATATCAATCGTCGATTGAACTTGACTATCGTGTTAATCACGCATGAAATGAATGTCATCAAAGAAATTTGTGATCGTGTAGCGGTTATCGAGGGTGGCACTATCATCGAAGAAGGTCCGGTAGTGGATGTGTTTACAGAACCAAAGCAAGCCACTACAAAAGAGTTTGTGTCTGCTATCATCACTCATGATTTGCCAGAAGACGCGTTGGCTCATTTAACGATGAATGAAACGTGGGTAGAAGGTGCTAATCCAATTGTTCGATTGACATTTAAAGGTAATGTGACGGACGAACCAGTAGTAGCAAGTATTATCCGTAAGTTTGATACAGATGTGAGTATCTTGTTTGGTGGCGTAGATTACATTCAAGATATGAACTTTGGTCATTTGATTGTAGAATTAAAAGGCGAGCGTGCTAAATCAGAAGCGGCTATCGACTACTTACATAATTTACCAATTGGAAGCGAGGTGATCGGTTATGTCACAGCAAATCATTAATTTATTGATACAAGGTTTCTTAGAAACGGTACAAATGACGGTGATTTCTACAGTAGTAGCCGTTCTCTTAGGGGTTCCTTTGGGCGTGATTTTGGTGATTACAAGTCGTGGTCATATTATGCAAAATGAAGCAGTGAATAAAGTGCTAGGTGCTATCGTAAATGCCACACGTTCCATTCCGTTCATCATTTTGATGGTAGCCATCATTCCATTTACTCGCTTAGTGGCAGGCACATCCATTGGTACTACCGCAGCTTGCGTGCCATTAACTTTGGCGGCAATCCCATTCTTGGCTCGTTTAGTAGAAACAGCTATCAAAGAAGTAAATGGCGGTGTTATTGAGGCAGCGCAGTCCATGGGGGCTACTCCATTGCAAATTATTTGGAAAGTATTACTACCAGAAGCATTGCCAACATTGATTGATAATATTACCGTGTTGATCGTTAACTTGATTAGCTATTCTGCTATGGCAGGTGCTATCGGTGGTGGTGGCCTTGGGGATATTGCTATCCGTTATGGATACCAACGTTTCCAAGGTGATGTGATGTTAGCAACTATCGTTATTTTAATTGTCTTAGTCCAAGTCATCCAAAGTTTAGGTGACTATTTATCTCGCAAGGTAAATAAAAAATAAAGGAGATATACATGAAACGTATTTTAGTAGGTTTATTAGCAATTGCATCCTTAGTACTTTTACTAGCAGGATGCGGTAAAGAAGATGCAAAACAGGCAGCAGATGCGCCAATTAAAGTAGGTGTGACAGCAGGTCCGCATGCAAAAGTTATGGAATTTGTAAAACAAGAAGCAGCAAAACAAGGCTTGAACATCGAAATCGTTGAGTTCAGCGATTATATTCAACCGAATATTGCCTTAGATCAAAAAGAATTGAATGTGAACTCTTTCCAACATCAACCATTCTTGGATAACACAGTAAAAGATAAAGGTTTGAAAATTCAATCTATCGGTAAAACAATCTTGTTACCAATGGCCATTTACTCTAACAAATATAAAGATTTGAAAGATGTGCCAAATGGCGCTACTGTAGCGATTCCTAACGATCCTACCAATGGTGGTCGTGCCTTGTTATTATTACAACAAGCTGGTTTGATTACATTAAAAGATGGAGGGAATGTTAAATCTTCCGTAGCAGATATTACAAGCAACCCTAAAAACATTGATATTCGTGAATTAGAAGCGGCACAAATTGCTCGTTCTTTGAACGACGTTGACGTAGCAGCAGTAAACACAAACTACGCAATTCCAGCTGGTTTAAATCCACAAAAAGATGCTGTCGTAGTGGAAAGCACTGACTCTCCATATGCTAACGTAATGGCTGTTCGTACAGAAGATGTAGATAATGAAACATATAAAAAATTATTGTCTATTTATCAATCTGAACCAGTACGTAAATTCATTCAAGATGAATTTAAAGGATCGATTATTCCTGCATTCTAATATATAAAAACTACCTATACAAGGATAGATGATGGAGTTCCATTGTCTATCCTTTTTCTTTACTATATAATGAATAGTTCAAAAGCAATCAAGGTTGCTAATGGTAATTATGGCATCAATAAATAAAAATCAATTATATGATATATGTAAGTCATTTGATATGGTATAATGGTAGTGTAATAAAGTACATTATGAATAGAACCAATGGAGGACCTATGGGATCTAATCAAAAATTAAAAAATCCGATGCATGACCAATTATTTAAAGCCATTTTATCCTTGGAATCAATGGATGAGTGCTATGAATTTTTTGAAGATATTTGCACTATCGGAGAATTGAAGTCGATTTCTCAACGTTTAGAAGTAGCTAGATTATTAAAGTCTGGCACTGGATATGATCAAATCGTAGAATTAACGGGGGCTAGTACAGCAACAATTAGCCGTGTTAAACGATGCTTAAATTATGGGGCAGATGGGTACAATAAAATACTACCCCGTATAGAATAGATGAAAAGATATACAGTTTAGTTTGTAAGTCTCAAACTATGTGAAGAAATGCATGATAGTCATGCCTAAGAGAGGAGGGCTTTATATGATGGAAAGTGAATTGCTCATTGGTGGGATTTTATTTTTTACAGGAGCCCTCGCAGGGTTTATAGATTCTATCGTGGGAGGCGGAGGCCTGATTTCCTTGCCAGCTATTATGCTGACAAACTTACCTATCGCAACCTGTCTAGGAACCAATAAGCTTTCTAGTGTATTTGGGTCTGGTACAGCTATGATTAACTTTGCTAAGAATGGATTAGTTAACTGGTCATTTTTAAAATGGATTATGCCATTTACTCTTATCGTATCTATGACTGGAGCCTATATTGCAGTCTATGTGCCACCGACATTTTTAAAACCTGTTATTATTGCCTTGTTACTGGTCGTACTAGTCATTGTAGTTATGAAAAAAGACTGGGGTGCTATCTACCAAGTAGAACGTATGCATGGTTGGAAGCTAGTAGCATACATGGGGATGGCCATTATCATTGCTCTGTATGATGGATTTATGGGACCTGGAACAGGGATGTTTTTGATTTTTTATTTTCTGTTTATGGGATATGACTTTTTAGGAGCTTCCGGTAATGCAAAGGCGCTAAATACAGTGAGTAACTTTGGGTCCTTGGTTGTCTTTATGATGATGGATCAAGTGCATTATGGATATGGATTAGCCGTAGCAGCTGGACAGATTATTGGTGCTACGACTGGTTCTAAATTAGCGATGGCAAAAGGAGCTGGGTTAGTGCGTGTGTTATTTATTACTATGTCCTTAGCTATGTTATTAAAATTAACCTATGATTATTTACTTTCACAGGGAATCATATAATGGGAGCGAATATGAAAGCGTTTTCTGATAATCAGGTGGCGCTCATTAGCGGAGGTACCTCTGGTATTGGGTTTGCCACAGCGGAACTACTATTGGAACAAGGCTGGTGTGTAGTAGTCAATGGTAGAAATGAAAGAGATGGTCAAGAAGCTGTTGTAAAATTACGACGAATTTCTTCGAAAGTTAGATTTGTACAAGGTGATGTGAGTAAAGTGATGAATTGTCGACGCATCGTTGAAGAAACGATTCAACTATTTGGCAATCTCAATGCACTTGTTACGGCCGCTGGATATTATGAAGAATGTTTATTAGAGGAGGTTGATGAACAAAGTTTTGATGAGATGATAGGGACAAATGTGAAAGGGACTGTGTTCTTGTGCCAGGCAGCGGCACCGTACTTGAAACAAGTACATGGTAGTATCGTCACAATTTCTAGTGATGCAGGATTACAAGGAAATGTGGCATGCTCAGTATATGGTGCCTCTAAAGGGGCCGTAGTAAGCTTTACTAAGTCTTTGTCTTTAGAAATGGCGCCCCATCGGGTGCGTGTTAATTGCGTGTGTCCGGGGGATGTAGATACATCGTTAGTGGCGAAGCAATTGGCCAATGAACCATCGGGGGATATTGCAAAAGCGAAAGAAGAAATGGCGCTACATTATCCATTGGGACGCATTGCTCAACCTCATGAAGTGGGAGAAGTCATTGCATTTTTAATCAGCGAAAAAGCCTCTTTTGTAACAGGCGCAGCTTGGACAGTAGATGGCGGATTAACAAGTTGGTAATTCATGGTGAAATTTGATACAATAGGGGTAGTAAGTACATTGACACTTAGCGTATCGTTGTAAGTATAGGAGTCAGATATGGAACAGTTGAACTACAATCAAGCGGAACTAGCTCAAACAAATGTACAAGAAGAAGTAGAAGCGATCTGCCGTTGGGCAGCTGCACGTGCTGCGGGTATTGCGGCACTGCCAAAATTTAATTATCCAGGTTTATTGGCAAATGATGTATATATGGTAACGCGTATTGCACAGGCCCATGGACAATGTCCTGTTACCAATGGTGTGACTAGCTTTTTAGTAGGCCTTGGTGGAAGTGCGGTAGCAGCCTTGTTATGCACATTGGTACCAACGGCTGTGGTACGTGTGCCAGTGGCAGCAGCGATTACCTATGGCGTTGGTAAAATGGCTGCCAAATGGGTGGAAGATGGCATGCCAGCGTGTCCAAATTTTGAAGAGTATCGTGATCGATTAGTTCAAATTTATGAGCATAATAAAGAAACAGTAGTCACATTGGCCAACACACCTCTTCGTGACAAACCGTTGGGAAATGAATCTACGGATTTCTTGGGTGACGTGAACATCTCTGGTAGCGACTATTTAGGAGGCGCAAAAAACTTTGCTAGCTCTTTCATTTCTTCTGATGTGTTAAGCAATATGGGAGCTGTGAAAGATGCAGCTCTAGGCGTACTCTCTATCTTGGGTGCTACCGTAAAAGATACATTAGAAAAAAGTGGTAACGATGAATTGTTGGACAATGTTCGTCATGCAGCAAGTGGTGTAGGTTCTTTGTTAAAAATATTAGCAGCAGAAGCATTCTCTTTAACAGCTGCTATGGTTGGTACATCGGCTTCTAAAGCGAATATGTACACACAAGTAGCGTATGAAAAAGCAGAATCTGTGAGTCAGTCTTTGAATGCATCCTTACAAACTGCAGTGGAACCAGTTGTAGAAAAAGCAGCCACTGTCGTACAAGGCGTAAAAGAAACAGTAGAACCAACATTGCAAAAAATCGAAGAAAAAGCCTCTGCAGCGGCAGCAAAAGCAATCGATCAAGCACATGAGGCAGTACAAGAAATTCGTGAAAAAGCAGAAGTTGTCAAAGAAACAGCAATTGATTTAGCGGAACAAACTAAAGATAAGTTCAAAAACTAATCAGAGAGGTTGATACTAATGAAACTATTACAAATCCTTAAGTATGGAAAAGCCTTTACATCTGACAAATTTTTAGCAACTATAAATCGTATGGGCCGTAATATTATGTTTGCTAGAAAAGCAGTTATGCTGTATTATTGTTTACGTGATGAAGATACACCTAAGTTCGTAAAAGGAGTGATTGCTGGTGCCTTAGGATATTTGGTACTACCAATCGATTTTATTCCTGATAGTATACCGGGCCTTGGTTGGTTAGATGATGTAGCTGTATTAGCAATCGCTATGAAAGTAGCTAATCGATATATCAAAGCATCACACAAAGAACAAGCACAAAAATTTGTGCCTATTGGATCAATGGATTAGTAAAAGGGGCTCCTTGGAGCCTCTTCTTGCATAGGAAAGGTAACATACATGATTTCTACATCGTTACGTGTCCGATTTTATGAAACGGATATGATGGAGATTGCTCACCACACGAATCATTTACGATGGTTTGAAATGGGGCGAATTGAATATTTTCGCTGCTGTGGTATTAGTTTGTGGGATATGATGCAAGAAGGTATTGTATTTCCTATCACAAAAGTGAGCTGTGAATATAAAGAAGTAGCTCGTTTTGATGATGTATTGCGTGTGGAATTACAAGTGGCATCTTTGTCTCGTGCACAATGTACATTTACGTATCGGATCATACGAGAGTCAGATGAGGCTCTTATTTGCACAGGGGAAACACAGAATGTGTTTACTTCTAAAGAAACCGGTAAAATTGTACGGTTGCCAGATGTATTTTTCAAACCTATGAAAGCCGTAGCAGAGGAGGAATAGGGAATGACGCCCATACAGAAAGACTTACCAATCGGAGTGTTTGACTCTGGTATTGGTGGATTATCTGTATTATCGGTGCTAAGAGAGGAATTTCCAGAAGAAGACTTTGTCTACGTTGGAGATAGTGCTAACAATCCTGTTGGCAATAGACCGATAGAAGAAATTAAAACCATTGCTACTAAGATTGCACAGTTTTTAGTAGCGCAGCCGGTCAAACTAATCGTAATTGCCTGTAATACCTTTTCCGTAGTAGCCTTAGATACATTGGCGCACCATGTTTCGGTACCGATTGTAGGAATGGCACAAGGGATTCATGATGCGTTGCGAGTCAAGATGAAAGGTAAGTTAAAAGGTCCATTGGGGATTATGGCCACAGTAGCTACGATTGGAAGCCATAAACATCTTGATGCGATTCACAGTTTGAAACCACATGCGAAAGTTGTGGAGCAAGGTTGTGAACACTTAGCGGCTTGTATCGAAGAAGGTCATTTAAACGATGATGAATTGCGCTCTTGTGCAGAGGCCTATGTAAAACCATTGTTAGAAGCTCGGGTGGAGGTCGCGATTTTAGGTTGCACCCATTATCCTTTGGTGGAACCTGTACTCCGAGAGTTAACGAATCATCAAATTCGATTTGTAGACCCTGCATGGGAAACATCAGATGCAGTAGGGGCTATTTTATATGGAGAAGACTTGGAACGAGAGTCGGGTCGAATTGGTTCTATGAAGATTTATGTAACAAGTCATGCAGAGAGAGTCACGCCGATTGTACAGGAAATTTTCTGTGACACTACATTGCGAGCTGAGCTAGTTACATTATAGGAGGGACTATGTATATTTACACACTATTAGATACCCTTGTGTGGATTGCTTGTATCATTGCGATTATTTATATTGCATATCGCGTGTTTGCATGGCGCCAAGGAAATGAAGGAATTACGATTTTAGTGAAGCGTCGTACTCCATTTGTAGTAGAAGATATTAGCTTTGATCAAGTTGTATTAACAACAGATATTCCCTTTGTGAATAAAGGCAAGCAATATGGAACGATTATGGATATGTTTCCTCGCCATTTATTACCACAAGAGCAGTTTGACAATGTGCAGATTCATTCTTGGCTGACAGATGCGAATAAAGAACGCCATGATGGGTATTGGGAAGCCTTAGTGTATAAACAACGAAAAGGGGGAACCATTCGCTTACGTGTTATTTTGATAGGTAAAAATGGCAATGTTCGTAAAGATGTAGTGGGATTCCCAGATATGCCTATCGACATTTATCATCAAGTAGTAGGCCGTGAGGAATACCGTATTTCAAAAACTAGAATTACTCTAACTGCAGAAGAGTTAGAAGTCGCTATGCGTAAATAGGAGGTGGCACTATGGCAGAATTAGAACTTTTACCAATACCTACGCGCATTTTAACTGAAAAAGATGATATCGTAGAAGCCATCGTAGAATTTGCAGGCCCTTATGTGGGACCAGAAGATATTGTATGTGTTGCAGAATCCGTAGTGGCCATTACGCAACGAGAATTTACTCGACCAGAAGAGTTACGTCTATCATGGCAAGCAAAATTTTTAAATCGATTCATTCATCCTGATGGTTCGATGGCTTCTGTATATGGTATGCAGGCAGCTATGGACAAAGAAGGGGAATGGAAAATGATGTTCGCCTTTGTGTGCGGGGCTGTGGCAAAGCTATTTAAAAAGTCTGGTGTGTTTTATCAAATGGCACGCACTGCGTCTTTAACTGATGATGTGACAGGTACTATGCCACCATTTGATAAATGCATTGTGTATGGTCCGAAGCAACCACATGCAGTAGCAGATGCCATTATGAAAGCTACGGGAGCCTATGGAGCTTGTGTAGCGGACGTGAATGACTTGAAACGAGCTGCGATTTTAGGGCACAGCCGTGGACTAAAACCACAACAAATTGCACAGATTTTGATTGACAATCCATTTGGTAATGACAGTCAAATGACACCGATCGTAGTGATTAAAAATTATGCCTCTGTATCTGCTCGCAGAGGATAATGCGAGAGTAGATACTCTAATAGGTAGAAAGATTGATACACATACTTGCAAAATATGTCGTATCAGCGTATACTGAAAGTGAACTTTGGGGAGCCCTGTGGCTGAGAGTAAACGTTAGTTTTGACCCATAACCTGATTTGGATAATGCCAACGTAGGATAAGTTTGATTCGTCATACCGAGGACATCCAACAGGATGTCCTTTTTTGTATGTTTTACAGGGGGGTATATCACCGGTAGATACAGAATGAAGGTGCATCTCAGTGGATGTAAAGAGGAACAGAATAGTGAGACGATAGAGTGCTACAGCATGAAGGGGCATACCACCGCGGGTATGGTTTTTCGTGCTGTTTTTTTACTAGGAAGTGATAGTGCGTTACATGCAGTGTCAGTGTGATGGATAATAGAGTATATCCGCATATAATAAGGAGGACATGATGAAAGTAAATGGAAACAATTATGAATATACAGGTCAAACTGTACAAGAGGTATTGGAAGCATTGCAATTCCGCCTCGATCGTATTGTTGTGGAATATAATGGCAAGATTCTTTCAAAATCGGATTGGACATCTACACGTGTGAGTGCCGCAGATACGATGGAAGTAGTTACATTCGTAGGAGGTGGCTAAATGCAAGCATTAGGGGATAAAAAAGTACTTCTCATTGGTGTTGGTGGCGTAGGCTCTCATGTAGCAGCGGCCCTATGTCGTGCTGGAATTGGCCAACTGGAAATCGTAGACTTTGATGTAGTAGATGAAAGCAATCTAGGTCGTCAATATTACGATGTGAATGATGTAGGGGTTGTCAAAGTGGAGGCTATGAAAGCCCATCTCAATCGAATGAATCCAAACTGTACAGTCATCGCTCATGATGAACGATTAACGCCGGAGCGATTGGCAGAGTTAGTAGAAGGCCATGACATGATTGTGGAAGCCGTAGACCAAGCTGTGACAAAAGCTTGGATGACAGAAGTCATTTTAACGCATCCTACAGAGCCATTGCTAGTAGGCTGCTCTGGTATGGCGGGTTGGGGTGATAGTAATGGTATCCGTCGTGAACGCAGACACCATCGTTGGTACCTTTGCGGAGATGGCGTAAGCGACATCGATTCGATTGGAAAAATTACAGCAGCTCGTGTGATGGTGTGTGCAGGGCACATGGCGAATGCAGTGATTCAATTATTACATGGAGAAGATATTGATTAAGGAGACTCTAGATATGTCACAATCTGTAGCAACAATGCAAGTACAAGATACATGGATTTTAGGTGGTCATACATTTCAATCCCGATTTATTTTGGGGTCGGGTAAATTTTCTATTGATTTAATTGAAGCCGTTTTAGAAGAGGCAGGAGCAGAGATGATTACTCTTGCCTTGCGCCGTGCGGTGGGTGGAGATGTAGAAAATATATTAGATGCTATCCCGAAAGATACCATATTAATCCCTAATACAAGTGGCGCTAGAGATGCAGAGGAAGCAGTACGCATTGCTAGACTTTCACGGGCCACAGGTTGCGGAGATTTTGTGAAAATAGAAATTATGAAAGATTCTAAATACCTCCTTCCACATAATGGAGAAACTATTAAGGCTACAGAAATATTGGCCAAGGAAGGTTTTATCGTTATGCCTTACATGTATCCAGATCTAGAAGTAGCTCGTGATTTAGTGAATGCAGGTGCAGCTGCAGTGATGCCATTAGCAGCACCAATTGGATCTAATCGCGGTTTACAAACGAAGGAATTTATCAAAATATTAGTAAATGAAATTGATTTGCCTATTATTGTAGATGCAGGAATTGGGGCTCCATCCCAGGCGGCAGAAGCTATGGAAATGGGCGTTACAGCGATTATGGCCAATACAGCAGTCGCTTCCGCAGGTCATATTCGGGGCATGGCAAAAGCATTTGGCTTAGCCATCCAAGCGGGCCGATTGGCATATTTGTCAAAATTAGGGCCAACCCTTGAAGTAGGTGGAAGTGCATCTTCACCTTTGACTGGATTTTTACGGTAATGGAAAAGCTATAGAAAGGAAATGTCATGTCTACTACAACAAGACCTCATATAGATGATCCATGTTGGACTTATCGCCCTCATATGGACCAAATTGAAAGCCCTATTTTAGACACTGTATTACGAGAACGGGAACACTATACGTATGACCACTATACGGCTGATGATGTGCGCCGTGCTCTCAAAGAAGATACCATTGATGTAGAGGGACTAAAAGTCTTGCTTTCTCCGGCGGCAGAACCTTTCTTAGAGGACTTGGCAGAGAAAGCAAAAGCAGTGCGTACACGATACTTTGGAAACTCTGTCTATTTGTTTACCCCCTTATATATTTCGAATTATTGCGATAACCTGTGTGTGTACTGTGGATTTAACTGTAAAAACCAAATTCATCGAGCTAAATTAGATGAAGCAGGCATTGAAGAAGAACTAAAGAGTATTGCAAAAACAGGATTGCAAGATATTTTAATTCTTACTGGTGAAAGTGAGCGTCATAGTCCCATTTCGTACATTGGTCGTGCCTGTGAATTGGCAAAAAAATATTTTAAAGTAGTAGGTGTTGAAATATATCCTGCTAATGTGGCAGATTATGAATACTTGCGAGCATGTGGCTGTGATTATGTGACTGTTTTTCAGGAAACCTATGACTGGGAAAAGTATAAAACATTGCATCTACTGGGCAATAAAAGTGTATTTCCTTACCGACTAGAAACGCAAGAGCGTGCTTTACGAGGCGGTATGCGTGGTGTTGGGCTAGCCGCTTTGTTGGGATTGGACAATTTTAGAAAAGATGCCTTTGCCACAGCCTTGCATGCACATCTATTGCAGCGAGCCTATCCCCATGGAGAAATTAGTATTTCATGCCCTCGACTTCGACCGATCGTCAATGATGATACTATTAACCCCGGTGATGTAGGGGAAGCTCAATTATTGCAAGTGATTCTGGCTTATCGCTTGTTCTTGCCTTATGCCAATATTACAATCTCGACTCGTGAGACGGCTCGATTCAGAAATGGCGTATTGCCCTTGGCAGCGACAAAACTTTCAGCTGGCGTGAGCACAGGTATTGGAGAACATTCCTCAGAAGAAAAGAAACAAGAAGAAGGGGATGCTCAATTTGAAATCGCTGATAGTAGAACGGTAGCGGAAGCAATGGAAGATGTGAAAGCCCTAGGTATGCAAGTGGTGATGAGTGATTATGTGGATGTACTTTATGAAGAGCGATAATCCAACCATAGATACCTTAGTACTTATTACGAATCGACAGCTACTAAATGATGACATTAGCCTAGATTTATATGGACAAGCTTTGTCACGTGGCATAGAAAAGATTAAACAGAATGATAAGGCTGTAGATGACTTGGAAGAAGGCAACTGGATGGGGAAGTTTCCGCACTTGTACACCCTGTGTCGTGACACAGACCTCCCATTTGAGGAGTATCTCCAGCTCTGTGATACCATTGGTAGTACCGTGGTATACCATGGTAAGGGTATTACGAATCGAGAGCAATTAAGGATTGTCTTGGAAAAAGCAAAACGAATTCATATGCCAAGCAACCTACTACGGTATTGGCAATCGGAACAGCAAGAACTGTGGAATACATTGCAACAACAGTGGGCCCATGTTGCACTATGGAGCACAATTCATGATGAAGAAGATGTCCAGTTGTTAACATCGTTGCCAATCCCCAATTTGGAGTGTGTCTTGATTAGCCCAATCTTTTCCACAGTATGTAAAGAGGGACATCCTGGTATCGGTGTTAGTAGAGGGGAAATATTACTACAACAAATACAGAATCATTACCCATATGTCAAAGGCATTGCATTAGGTGGTATACATAAGAATAATTATATTGAATGCTTACTTCATACATTCAATGGCGTAGCTATTATGTCTGATTTCATGAAGCAAGTGCATAGTAATATATAGATGTAAGAACGCCATACACTTCGGAGCAAATCTCAGTGGAACGTAAATTTGTGGAGAAGTGTATGGCGTTCGCCCCTTACGCTCTAGGCACGAAAGCGGGGAAAGAACGCCATAAACAGCGGAGCACTCTCAGTGGAACGTAAATTTGTGGAGAAGCGTATGGCGTTCTCACCTTACGTTCTAGGTGCAAAAGCGGGGAAAGAACGCCATAAACAGCGGAGTTTGCAAAACATGGCTCAATCCTGTAAAATAGATAGGTAAAGAAGTAAAAGGAGGATCTATGTTACTATCCATTGTTGTGCCTGTATATAACGAAGAAGATAACATTCGAAAATTTTATACGACAGTAAAAGAAGTATTGCAAACTCTTGACTATGACCATGAAATTATTTTCGTTGATGATGGGTCGAGTGATGATAGTGCAGCTATGTTGCGCTATATTGGTAAAGAAGATCCGAAGGTAAAAGTATTGCTCTTAGCGCGTAACTTTGGGCATCAATTGGCATTGACTTGTGGGCTTGATTATGCCAAAGGTGATGCGGTGATTACTATGGATGGAGATATGCAACATCCACCAGAGTTGATTCCTGAGTTAGTTAAACATTGGGAGGAAGGAGCCGATGTGGTTCGTACCATTCGTGACTCTACAGAAGATGCAAGCTGGGCCAAATCCTTTACGTCTAAATACTACTATAAGATATTAAATAAGTTAGCCAATGTACCTATCGTTGAGGGTGGATCCGATTTCCGTTTGATGAATCGCAAATCTTTAGAAGTCTTGAAAACATTTCGAGAACATGGCAGATTCTTGCGTGGCATCGTAGGTGACTTAGGGTTTGTACAGCATGAATTCCATTTTGTGGCCCCTCCACGATTTGCAGGGACTTCAAAATTTAGCGTTAAGAAAATGATGCGCTTTGCCTTAGATGGAATTACGGCATTTTCACGAGTGCCTTTGCGTTTGGCGCTGTACATTGGACTATTATGTGGACTATTGAGCCTCATTATGATTGGACATATTCTATTCGTTCATTTCTTCTCCGATAATGTTATCAGCGGTTGGGCTACACTTGGTGTGGCAATCTTCTTCTTAGGAGGTGTACAACTAGTGGGTATTGGTATTATCGGTGAATATGTAGGACGAATTTTTGAAGAAGTGAAACAACGACCATTATATTGGGTGAAAGATGCCATAAACTGCGACTTAGAACGTAAGTAAGCAGATACACTACGAGAGGAGTCTCTATGACAGGGTATACAAAGAAATGCCTAATACTTGCTGCATTTGTAGGTGTATTAGGTGCCTCTGTACAAGGGGCGTATCAATATGGTGATACGGGAAGTGAGATTGTAGCCATTCAAAAAAAGCTGATTGCAGCAGGCTACAAAGCACGAGAAACAGGCGAATATGATGCCAATACAAAGTGGGCCGTACGATTGTATCAAAAAGATCAGGGCTTGCCAGTAGATGGTATCTTAGGGGATACGACCTACAAAAAACTGATGGGTAAACCGATGCCTAGCGCTACCAAAACAGTGTCAAAGGTGAAAGAAATTTCTAAAAAAGATGCAGAATTGATGGCGAAAATCCAAGCGAAAAAAGAAGGCAATTCAAAAGCCATTACGACATCTGTGAAGCAACAAAAGAAACCGACTACACAAGGCAAACCTGCAACGGTTCAAGTGAAACATAAGGTGACGAATCATACAGCGAAACCATTGCGAACTGTACCAGTTTCAGGGAATGTAAAGGAAATATTGACCTATGCAAATACCTTTACAGGAGTACCGTACAAATTTGGTGGTACTACGCCAGCAGGTTTCGATTGCTCTGGATACATTCGTCATGTCTTTCAGAAAGTGGGCGTTCAATTGCCGCGCCAAGCGGATGAACAATACACGGTGGGAAAAAAAGTAGAGAAACAAAATTTGCAACCCGGCGATCTAGTGTTTTTTGAAACCTATGAACCAGGCGTTTCCCATTCGGGTATTTATATTGGAGATGGACAGTTTATCAGTGCCACATCCAGTAGCGGTGTTGCCGTAGCAGATATTGATGATAGCTATTGGGGACCACGCTATGTAGGCGCTAAACGCGTACTATAATACACAAGCTGTAATGATACTGTCATTACAGCTTTTGCCATATATGCGGTTGCAACATAAAGGAGTTAACTATGACACACGCAGGCATTCATATACAAGATGTGCAATTTTCTTATGGAACACAGCCGGTCATTCACAATATGACCATTACGATTCCCAAAGGTGAATTTTTGCTCGTGGTGGGACCCAATGGTTCTGGTAAAACTACATGGCTTCGCATGGTAGCAGGCTTATTAGAACCTACGGCAGGACACCTCTGTTTAGATGGAATTAGTCCCAAAGAAGCACAAATGAAAGGGCTTATTCACTTAGTGCCGCAAATTTACAATAAAAATGCAGCCCAATTTCCAGCTACCGTAGAAGAAGTGGTAGGACTGGCTTTGTTTCATGTGCCGAAGAAAGATAAAAAAGGGTGGATTCTGGATGCTTTGAAATTAGTTGGCATGCAAGAGTTTTTAACTCGTCGTATCGGTGAACTCAGCGGTGGACAACAACAACGTGTTATGCTAGCCCAAGCATTAGCGCGTAAACCGAACTATATCTTACTAGATGAACCGACCAGTGGCATCGATTACGAAACAAGTAAGAAAATTTATGAAGTGTTGCGCTCCTTAAAAAATGAAAATATTACCGTTATTATGGTTACCCATGATGTAACGGAAGCAATGGAAGTGGCAGATACGATTTTATGTGTGGATGGACATGCATGTTACTATGGACCTTGCGAAGGCTTTATGGATAGTCATCAAGGATCTCGGTTGGCATGGCATGTAGGAGGCTAATATGGACATTTTATCCTATACATTTATGCAACGTGCATTCTTAGCAGGGGTGATTGTAGCCCTTATGTGTCCCTTAATCGGTATGTTCATCGTCATTAAACGACAATCCATGCTCGGCGATGGATTAGGGCATATTGCATTTGCTGGTGTGACAGGGGCATCCTTGTTGAAAGTATATCCACCGCTAGGAGCCATCGTATTGACAGTGACCTCTGCGCTGGGGATAGAATTAGTACGCCGTTACCAAAAACAATATGCAGATATGATTATGGCTTTATTCTTTTATGGCGGCCTATCCTTAGCCATCGTATTTTCTACGATGGTAAAGATGCCTAGTACAGGATTATTGAATTTCTTGTTTGGTAGTATCTTGACGGTGACCATGACAGATATTTATAGTATCGGCATTGTAGCGATCGTAGTGGGTATTATTATGAAATTTGTCTATCATTCCTTAATGCTCACTTCTTTTGATGAAGAAATTGCTCGTACCGTAGGTATCAATGTAAATCGTGTCAATATGATCTTTGCTGTATTAACTGCCTTAGTCGTTGTGATGGGGATGACTGTAGTAGGGATTCTGTTGATCAGTGCCCTTATGATTGTGCCCGTTGCCTCTGCTCATTTATGGAAACGAGGATTTAAAGCTACATGGGGCATTGCCACCGTATACTCCGTACTATCTGTCATTGGTGGACTATGCAGTGCCTTTTGGCTTGATTTTGCACCAGGTGGTACTATTGTATTAACGGCCATAGGACTCTATGTCATTACATTTTTTGTGACCATGGTACAAGGAAAGTAGATACTTTCAGCGCCGTATATGATATAATAAAAGCAATAGACAATTTTAGGAGGGAAACCATGACAGGAAATGAATTACGCCAAGCGTATTTGAATTTTTTTGAAAGTAAAGGACATTTAAAGCAAGAGAGTTATTCTCTTGTTCCAGATAACGACCCATCTTTATTATTAATCGGTGCAGGTATGGCACCGTTGAAACCGTTTTTCACAGGTAAATTAGTGCCACCTTGTACACGAATTACGACAAGCCAAAAGTCAATTCGTACAGGTGATATTGAAAACGTAGGACGTACAGCACGTCACCATACATTCTTTGAAATGTTGGGTAACTTCTCTTTTGGTGATTATTTCAAAAAAGAAGCCATCCATTGGGCATGGGAATTCTTAACAGAAGTCATCAAACTAGATAAAGAAAAATTATACGTTACTGTATATCCAGATGACCAAGAAGCATACGATACATGGCACAATGAAATCGGGTTACCAGAAGACCATATCAGTCGTTTGGAAGATAATTTCTGGGAAATTGGCGAAGGTCCATGTGGTCCAGATAGCGAAATTTTCTACGACTTAGGACCAGAACGTGGTTGCGATGATCCGAACTGTGCACCAGGTTGTGACTGTGATCGCTTCCTTGAAATTTGGAACCTTGTATTCACACAGTTTAACCGTACAGCAGAAGGTACGTACGAACCATTAGCTAAGAAAAATATCGATACTGGCGCTGGTTTAGAACGTTTGGCATCTGTATTGCAAAATAAAGAAAGTAACTTTGAAACAGACTTGATTTTCCCAATCATTGAGGCCACAGCGAAAAAAGCTGGTGTTACGTATCATACTGATGCGAGCACAGATATTTCTTTAAAAGTTATTGCTGACCATATTCGTGCTATTGTAGCATTGATTGCTGATGGTGTATTACCATCCAATGAAGGCCGTGGATATGTACTTCGCCGTATTTTGCGCCGTGCTGTTCGCCATGGTCGCCTATTAGGCATTCAAGGACCATTCTTGGTACCATTAGTAGATATCGTAGTAGATATCTTGGGTGGAGCTATCACGAACATCGTGGAAAAACAAGACTTCGTCAAACGAGTGGTGGCAAACGAAGAAGAACGATTCAACCAAACATTGGCATCTGGTCTTGATATGTTAAGCCAATTGTTGGATACATTAAAGGCTGATGGTACGACTACTGTACCAGGTCAAGATGTATTCAAGTTATATGATACTTACGGATTCCCTTGGGAATTGACAGAAGAAATTGCTCACGAAGCAGGCTTCACCATCGACCAAGCCGGTTTTGAAAGTGCCATGAACGAACAACGTACTCGTGCTCGTGAAGCTCGTGAAGATGTAGATGCAAAAGTGGCCACTCCAGATATTACACATTTATCCAATGAACATATTTCTGATGATGAAAGTGCTGCAGCATCCACAGTACTTCTTATCGGTGAAGGGGCGAAAGCTATCGACCGTGCTGAAGATGGCCAAGATGTGACGATCATCGTAAAAACGACTCCATTCCATGCAGAAGGAGGCGGACAATTAGGTGATACAGGTTTCATTGTAGGTCCATTGGGTAAAGTAGAAGTACATACAGCGAAAAAATTACCAGAAGGCACTACTTACCATGTAGGGACTGTGGTAGAAGGTAGTATTTCTGTGAACGACGAAGTAACATTCGCAGTGGATGTAGAACGCCGTCAACATATGGCACGTAACCATACAGCAACACATTTATTGCATGCTGCATTGCGTTCCGTATTGGGGACGCACGTTAACCAAGCAGGTTCCTTAGTAACGCCTGATTACTTGCGTTTTGACTTTACACATTTCTCTCCAGTGACAGCAGAAGAATTACAAACTATTACGAACATGGTGAACGAACAAATTCTTCGTGCTTCCACATTGGAAGTAGAAACTATGTCCATTGATGCAGCGAAAGCAAAAGGGGCTATGGCATTGTTCGGTGAAAAATATGGTTCCGAAGTACGTGTCGTATCTGTGCCAGAATTCTCCATCGAATTGTGTGGTGGTTCTCACGTAGAAAATACAGGCTTTATCGGTCAATTCCGTATTACATCTGAAGGCGGTATCGGATCTGGCGTACGTCGTATCGAAGCTGTTACAGGTAAAGCAGCTCTTGCGTTAGCACAACAAGAAGAACATACAGTCAAATCTATAGTTTCTCTTGTGAAAGCAAAATCGCAAGAAGTAGTAGGTAAAGTGCAACAAGTGCTTGATCATGCGAAAGCCGTAGAGCGTGAGTTAGAGCAAGTGAAAAAAGAATTGAATAGCGGCAACCTTGATGGTCTCTTAGCTAGTCAATTCACAGTAGGCGATGTGACAGCTGTAGTAGCGTCTGTACCAGTATCTGATATGGGCGAATTGCGCGATATGGCGGACATGGTTCGTGACAAAATCGGCTCTGGCGTAGTTCTTTTGGGCGCAGCTGGTGGCGATAAAGTAAACTTCGTCTGCATGGCTACGAAAGATGTAGTGGGCAAAGGCATCCATTGCGGTAACATCGTAAAAGCAGCAGCCCAAGCCGCTGGTGGCAATGGCGGTGGACGTCCAGATATGGCACAAGCTGGTGGTAAAGACCCAGCGGCGATGGACCAAGCCTTAGCAGCAGGTAAAGAAGCAATCCAATCTATGGTTGGATAATCGTATTCATAGATGCGACTTTCAGTAGAACACTTAGGATAAGGAGGGATTATATGAATCTTTCAGATAAAACAATGGTGATTAAACCGGTACAAACAACGCCGTTAACACCAGAACAAGTATTTCAACATGTGTTCCAAGCATTGGCAGAAAAGGGATATAATCCGATTAGCCAAATTACAGGATATCTAATTTCTGGAGATCCAACGTATATTACAAGTTACAACAATGCACGTAAAGATATTCGTAGTATCGAACGTGATGAACTCATTGAAGAGCTTGTGAAAGAGTATGTGAAAGCGAAACAGTTATAATGCGTATTATGGCACTTGATGTGGGAAGTCGGACCATTGGTGTAGCATGCAGTGATGCTCTGTATATTACAGCACAAGGCATCGAAACCATTCGCCGCACATCTCACGAAAAAGACTTTCAGCGTATAGCGGAATTAATCCGTGAATATGAGGTAGACACCATTGTGGTGGGCATGCCGAAAAATATGAATGGTACCAAAGGGGAACGAGCGGAAAAAACAGAAGCCTTTGTAGAGAAGATGAAAGAAGTCATCTCCACCCCGGTTGTATTTTGGGATGAACGCTTATCTACAGTGATGGCAGAAAAATCCCTTATCGCCGCTGATGTAAGTCGTAAAAAACGTAAAGAAGTCATTGATAAGATGGCAGCAGTTGTTATCTTACAAGGCTATTTAGATAGTCGTTCATAAGGAGGTTACTATGATCGAGCAAGGGTATGAAGGTGAAGTTTCTGTTATCGTCATTGAAGACGAAAATGGAGAAGAAAGATATTATGAAGAAGAAATGTTGATTCAACATGATGGAAAAGCATTTGCCATTCTAGTATCTCTTCCACCAGAAGAAGAAACAGAACATGATGAGCCAGAAGTGATCATCGCACGCATTGATGACGAAGAAGGAGAGCAAGTATATGTAGCTCCAACAGATGAAGAATTCGATGCAGTGATTAAGTTGTATGAAGAAATGGACTAATTAGTCTTTAGGGCTGTAACAGATTGTCGAAAAGGCAGGTCGGTTACAGTCCTTTTTCCGTATAGTGGTAATCATGTTTAGAAATAATGAGTATAGTGGAGAACTAAGAGATATGGCAACAGAAGAAAAAAAGAAACAAATCCAGTATGAACTATATATTCCCGCCCAATTTAACAAGGTAATGCGAGAGTCATTAGAAACGCTGATGGAGGATATGTTAATAGATATAGGTACTGTCCATGAAGGGGAATCGGTGTATAAAGAAAATGGTGTCATTGACCATTGCGTACTTCGGTTTTCCATGGATGAAGGAGATGAATTCGTAGAGGAAATACTCATCTGTTTGAGAGAAGCAGGCATACCTTATGGTGCTAAGTTATATCAAGATGGAAATGTCATTGCAGAATTAGGCAATTTACATCATATCTATGTTGTGTTGGACGCGTCATTAGGCGATGCGAAACAGTTCAAACGGTTGGATACAAAAATTTCTAGGGCCTTGAAAGAAAATAACGTTGTCAGCGGTACCACACTACGTATCCCAGAGGGAGTGGCTACCTTTGCGTATTATGTAGCAGACAAGGACCTTGCAGTAAGCACCATTGAGAAGTATCTTCGTCGAAGTACGCTAGGAAAAGGGGCTACGATTGATGTGGTAGACTCTGGCCTTACGATTCATGAACGGTTTATGACAGATATATACAGTATCTATCGTGGGGTAGTGCCTGATTTGTGGTCTGCCATTCAAAGTGAGTGGAAAGGTATCTCTTCCCGAGAGTGGATGCAATTGTTGCGACGATATCCAGATACGCCGGAAGGGCTTAGTTTCTTGCTCAATATTGTGAATGGTACGTACCAACAGAAATACACCTCTATGAAGGTCACATTCCCTATGTTCCTCTATGAAGGTAAACGATTCTACTTGCTGTCAGCACGTCAAATGTTAGAATTTGATCTTCACGGACAAGATGTGATGAACATGGATATACTGGGGTCTGATGTAAAACCGTCACAAGTACGAGGTTCTTCTAAACAGAGAAATATGTGCCTGTTTGCAGCGACTGGGGATGGGGAAGAGGCATCGCGTTTCTACCTTGACTATAATCCGACAAAATCCGGTCATGTAGGACAAGTGCTCTATTACGATGGGGACACGCATATGCTAGAAGTGTTGGGGCCGTCTTTCAGTCACGCCTTATTAGAGATTATGAATGAAATGTCTGACAATTTAGCGGATTCCATTCTAGAAAGCGTTATGGAACGTACCATGAATGTAAATATAGAAACATTGGACTTCGACAGTGATGATAATCAGCTCATGATTAGTACCATGGCTAGATTAGCTGAAACAATCATGGGAGATGACATTGGCTCTATCTTGGAATATGGTATGGGCCCCGTGATTGGCAGACGTGGATGTATGGGCATAGTATTGTTAGAAAATACTTCCTTTGATGTGGAGCAATTTAAAAAGGATTTGCTCGCTCAATGGGATATTGTTTCCGTAACGAGTCCAGAGGGGATGAAAGTCCGTGCAGCCGTTACCACAAAAGATGTGGATACCGTCGAAGAAGAGGAGATGGAGGAGGCATACTTCCTAGTCATTGATGACTATAAAGTAATGGTAGCACCATTTTCCTATGCCATGCCGATGGAAATTGTTATGCAAGGGGCTACTCGTAATTATCTTTGGGACGATGCATTGGATGCTGTAATCCAACACACAAGCCATGTGGCGATTAGCATTGTAGAAGGACCTGGCAAGCCATTAGAAGAAGGAATCTTATTAGCGAAATTACTTTCAGTGGCGACGGAGCAAACGGGAGCTACAGCTATCTATACGAATGACGTTCTCTATGAATCGGACATGTACTACAAAGAAACAGAGCATCTACGAGTTGATGCGTTGCCTATGGTGAACCTAGTGTGGGTTGATATCGATTTTGAAGAAGATGGAACCATATCTTTGTATACTAGTGGTATGGAAGAGTTTGACCAACTTAATGTGGAATTCTTGCACTGTCCATGGGATCCAGAGCGTGCCTGGAATTATATCCTTAGCGTGGCGGAATATGTACTGACATCAGATATAAAAGTAGAAGACGGCCATTCTATAGGTAGAACAGAGGAAGAACAACTGATAGTTCATATCGATGAACCAGTCTATGCAGATGGATTGCAAAGTATACAAATTTTCTTTGCTGAAAGTGAAGAAGAATAAATAATGAAAGGGGCTGTAGAATAGTAACAGCCCCTTTTGTCGTATAAACGTCTGGATAGATTTATTTGGATACAAGAATATTTGCATTGTTAGTGTGCTTTAAAGCTATTCGATTTCTATTGACAACTTAAGAAATGATTTGTATTAAAAGTATGGATTACATATGCTCAATTTTGACTTGCAATGTAAAATGGTGTATGGATTGACACCTGCTATATAGAAAAATTGCTATATATACCTGTAAAATGGTATAATATAGTATTAATTGAAAAGGAGATTGCTGTGAAACGATATATAAAATACACATGGATAAGTCTTAGTATCATCTTACTGTTGGTACTGAGCACACTAGCAGGCCTATATTATATCCCTTGGACGGGAGGATCTAAGGATGATGTGGAAACCATCGTCATTAGTGAAAACCAAACAGGAGCGGAAATAGGCAAAGCGTTATATGAAAAAGGATTGATTGTGTCGCCAACGGTATTCCGGGCAGCACTGCGATTGACAGGTGCCATGGATACGTTGCAACATGGACCGTATCAAATTCCGCATCATTCTAGTTTGAAAGAAATTATTGATCGATTGCAAAAAGGTAAGATTCAAAGTATTACCTTAACGATTCCAGAAGGCTTTACGATTGGTGAAATTGGAAAGCGCATTGAAGAACAAGGCATCGATACGCAGGCTGCGTTCATGGAGCAAGGAAAACTATACTCTCCGTATTTATACATGTACGGACCAAAGCCAGTGACCTATCGTGTAGAGGGATTCTTATTCCCTAGCACCTATGAAGTGCCTGTAGGTAGTACTGCGGCAGATGTAATGAAGATGATGGCTGATGAAATGAATCGTCAATTAACACCTAAAATGCGTCAAGATATTGAAGCTCAAGGCATGACAATTTTCGAATTTATCACCTTGGCATCGCTGGTAGAAAAAGAGGCGAAATTTGATGAAGATCGTCCTATTATCGCAGCTGTATTCCGCCAACGTTTGAAAGAGGGGATGCCACTTGAATCGTGTGCTAGTATTCAATATATTCTAGGCTATCCAAAACCATTGATTACCATTGAAGATACAAAATTAGAAAGCCCTTATAATACATACTTGCACAAAGGTTTGCCGCCAGGACCGATTGCGAACCCTGGGTTAAAATCGATGGAAGCCGTACTGTATGCACCAACTACAGACTATTTATTCTTTGTTGCAGATAAAGAGGGGCATCATCATTTTAGTAAAACCTATGAAGAACATTTAAAAATAGTGGATCAAATTTATGAAAATTAAAGATATTTTAAATGAACAACGAATCTATGCATTGTTGCATGATGTACCTATTTTACGAGAATCGGAAGTAGAACTGTTTGAAGATTTAATCGGTCTGTACAAGCCAAAACGAGTATTAGAAGTAGGGACAGCCATAGGCTATTCTTCCTTGTTATTGGCAAAACATATGGATAAAGAAGGTCAGCTGATTTCTATTGAACTAGATGACATACGTCATGGTATGGCAAAACATTTTATTTCGCAGTCGGACTATGCAGATCGAATGACTTTGCTGCAGGGAGATGCAACAGAACTAGTAGATACTATAGAAGGGCCCTTTGACCTAGTGTTTTTAGATGGCCCTAAAGGTCAATATTTAAAACAATTGGAAATCATAGAACCAAAACTATCTGATGGGGCTGTGGTACTAGCAGATAATGTACTGTTTCGCGATTATGTGCGAGGCGGTAAAGAGCCACCTCGTCGATTCAAGACTATCGTGAAACGATTACAACACTATTTAGAATATGTAGAACAAAAAGATAAATACAACACCACCATCTATCCTATGGGGGATGGAATGAGTGTCAGTGTTTGGAAAGGACATAATCATGAGTAAACGACATATGGAATTGTTAGCACCTGCTGGCAATATGGATAAATTAAAAATGGCCATTCGCTATGGAGCGGATGCAGTATACTGTGCAGGCCGTGCCTTCGGGTTGCGAGCGGCTAGTTCAAACTTTGATAATGAGCAACTGAAAGAGGCTGTGGAGTTTGTACATAGTCATGGCAAAAAAATCTATGTGACTTGTAACATCATTCCTCATAACGAGGACTTAACAGGCCTAGAAGACTATTTGAAATTCTTGGAAAGCATTAAGGTAGATGCTATCATCGTAGCAGATTTAGGTATTTTCTTGTTGGCAAAGCGAGTAGCTCCTGGCTTAGAATTGCATGTGAGTACGCAGGCGAATACAACAAACTACTTGACTACGGAATTCTGGAAAGAACAAGGGGCGGCTCGTGTCGTCGTAGCCCGTGAAGTAAGTATTGAAGACATCAAAACAATGCGTGAAAAGGCAGATGTGGAAATCGAAGCCTTCGTACATGGTGCTATGTGTATTTCTTACTCAGGCCGTTGTTTGTTAAGTAATTATATGACAAATCGTGATGCAAACCGTGGTGCTTGTACACAAGCGTGCCGTTGGAAGTATAATTTAGTAGAAGAAAACCGACCAGGTGAATACTATCCAATTGAAGAAGATGAACATGGTACATATATCTTTAACTCTAAAGATTTGTGCTTGTTGAAATACATTCCAGAATTGTATAAAGCGGGCGTAGATAGCTTGAAAATCGAAGGTCGTATGAAGTCTGTTCACTATGCAGCTACAGTATCTAAAGTGTATCGTGAGGCCATCGATGCATTCCTAGAAGAGGGCGATGACTGGTACGTACGTGACGAATGGTATGCAGAGTTAGAAAAAATTTCCCATCGTCCTTACACAGAAGCTTTTGCTATGGAGAAACCAGGTGAAGAGGCACAAAACTATGGTAAATCTTCCAATACGCAAACCCATGATTTCATTGGCCTTGTAGAAGGATACAATGCAGAAGAAGGCTATGCTTACATGGAGCAACGTAATAATTTCAAAGTAGGAGAAGAGGTAGAGTTCTGTCAGCCTCATGGACCGTTGGTAAAACATGTGATTACTCGCATGACTGATGAAGATGGCAATGACATCGATGTGGCTAAACATGCACAAATGAAATTGCGCTTGTATATTGACACACCATTAGAAGAATTTTCTATGATGCGCCGTGAAACAAAGAAATAATAGGTTCTAAGGAGGCAGACTATGCACACACAAGCAATTGCCTATGATCCGCAGTATGTGTACTTTCAGATTGATCGAAGCCAAACCAATTATGTGAATCGCATTTTGGAAGGTTATGAATATGTAGGAGTTATGACGACGGTGAATGCAGAGGGACTTTGTATGATCCGTACCACAGAATCGACGCGAGAACTTGCAAAGCAAATCTTACAATCTTTGCCTGTATCCGTTACTTTGCTAGATACAATAGAATGAGTAAAGGGAGATATACATGGGACGTAAAAATTATGAAAGTATAGGTATAGACTACGATGAGGAACTGGATACGAATGGTAAAAAAAGCGATAGCAACGGACAGAGATATCGCTATACCCTACATATTCCAGCTAAATTCGATGATGATTGCCGTAAATCGTTAGAAACGTTGATGCGCTATCAATTAGAGCATGTTGGTACCGTAGAAGAAGGTGAAAGCGTATACTTAGACAATGGAGAAATTGACTATTGTATTATTCGCTTCTCTATGGATGGTGATCCTACCTTGATACCGGTAGTCGCAGAAGCGTTGGAAGAAATCGCCTTGCCATATGGGTCTAAATTGTATTTCGATGAACATATGATAGCGGAAGTAGGAACGTTGCATCATATTCGTGTCAACTTCGATATGGCACAAGAAAAACCCATATCTAAAAGTGAGTTCACTCGATTGGATGCTAAGATTTCTAAGGCCTTAGAGGGAATTAATGTAGTGAGCTCCACCTATATGAGTGTACCGGATGGTATTGCCTCCTACTTTTATTACGTGGCAGATCTAGATATGGCACTAGAAATAGTTCGTTCTTTCCTAGATCGCAGCTGCTTTGGTCAAACCGCAAACATTGAAGTAGTAGATTCTGGCATGACTGTACAAGAACGATATATGTCTGAAGTATGCCGTGTATATAGATCTATGGCTTTAGAGCTGTGGAAAGAAATTCATAAGGAATGGAAAGCGATTATACCTACTGATTGGATGCAGTTACTGCGCAAGTATCCATACACACCAGAAGGAGTGACCTATTTTCTAAATATGTTGGATGGGACCTTTGGGAAGCAATTTACGTCTTTACAGGTTCCTTTCCCCATGTATATTCATGAAGGGAAAAAGTTTTACTCCTTATCGGCTAAGGAAATGCTAGCTCAGACTGCAGAAGATTTAGATGTACTACAAATGGCGTTGTCTGTGGCTAAACCTAAGCAAGTACGTGCTCGTACTAGTCAGTGGGATGCCTGCTTGCTGGCAGTCACAGGGGATGGACCAGAGGCGTCTCGGTTGTACATCGACTACAATCCAACGAAACAAGGTCATGTGGGACAAATACTATTATATGATGGTGAAAGTCAAGCATTAGAAGTAGTAGCCCCGTCCTTTAATCGATTCCTATTACAGTTGTTGCAAAATGGCTTAGATGCCTTTGTAGATCATGTAGTACAAGTAGTGATGGAAAAGTCATTGTCCATAGATTTAGATACCATTGATCTCCATGATGATGTGAACCGTTTATTGGTTAGCGCTATGGCTAGTCTTACAGATAAGGTGTTAGAGCATGTAGAGCCGCCAACAATCGGTAAGCGAGGATGTATGGGGATGGTCATGCTAGAGAATGATAGTTTTAACTTCCCCCGGTTAAAAAAAGACTTGCTTACCCTATGGGATATTTCCTCTGTGACTAGCCCAGAAGGTGTACAAGTGCGTGCAGCTATGGCTCGAAAAGATATACAGTCTATCACGGAAGATGAATTAGAAGAAGCACATTTCTTACTCATTGATGACTATAAAGTTGTTATCGTTCCCTTTCCATTTGCTATGCCACCGATCATAGCCGAAGGAGCGGCGATGAAAAATTATCTATGGGACGATGCTATGGGTGCTGTCACAGGCCATACAAATCATGTGGCGATCAGTATTGTAGATGGTCCTAGTGATCGCATGGCACAAGAAGCATTGTTGATGAAGTTACTTTCAGTAGTAAGTCAACAAGGCGATGCAGTAGGCATTTATACAAATGGGCTTGTGTATGAGCCGATGGCGTATATTGCAGAAACTGATAAATTGCGTCATGATGAATTGCCTGTGGGAAACATGATTTGGGTGGATTTCGATTTTGAAGAAGACGGTACTGTATCTGGACATACAACGGGTATGGAATCCTATGGAAAGCTAAACATTGAATTGTTACATTATCCCGGAGATGTGGAAGAGATGTGTGCATCTGTGCGTGCAATTGCAGCGGTTGTTTTATCTTTGGAATCGGATGTACAAGATGGAGATATATTAACGATTGATGAGGAAACGAACTATACAGTACGGATTAGTGAAAGTGTACATACAGAGGATGTGCAAACTCTACAAATCTATATTGGTGATTCTGATGAAATAGATGGATAATACTTTGTATAAGAAAAGGACACTGTGATGAGCGGTGTCCTTTTTGGTTAGAAACATTGTCGATAGGTCAATGGTATTGTATAGTTGTTTATTAGAAAAAAGTGGTTAATTGTTCAATTTCATTATACAGTTAACCTTAGAAAAAAGTTTAATAAATTATAAAAAAATACTTGCATAGATGTGGGGGATATGATATTATATATTTGTTGTTACGGTAAGTAACAAACGGTAGCGAAACAGTGTTTCCCAAGGACAGCTAAGATGGATCGTTACTATGGATAGAAGATATCGGGGCATAGCGCAGTTTGGTAGCGCACCTGGCTTGGGACCAGGGGGTCGCAGGTTCGAATCCTGCTGCTCCGACCATTTTCTTATGTGCGGGTGTAGCTCAATGGTAGAGCCCCAGCCTTCCAAGCTGGTTGCGAGGGTTCGATTCCCTTCACCCGCTCCACTTATACATGTGATTGTATTTAATACGTTCCCATACAGAGACAATGTCTATGTGATGGGTTATTTTATTATTTACAGTAAAATAACATGGCATAACTACATATGGTTCAGTAGCTCAGTTGGATAGAGCAACGGCCTTCTAAGCCGTGGGTCGGGGGTTCGAATCCCTCCTGGATCACCACTAACAAAGGATTCTATGTTTTCTAGAGTCCTTTTTATGTTAGAGGGATCGACGCACTAAGGTCTCCGCGTCACTGCGTTCCTAGAGACCTAAGTTGCTTACGTATCCCTCCTGAATCACCAGAGCACAAAGGATTCTACTTGATGTGGGATCCTTTTTATGTGGCAGGGATGCTATCGCTAAGTTCTCTGCGTCGCTACGCTTCTAGAGAACTAAGCTTGCCGCTATCCCTCCTGGATCACCAAGTAAATAGACGGATAGCTCAGATTGAGCTATCTGCTTTTGTATATGATATATATAACGCTAGTTAGTACGCTTCGTTATAAGTTTTCTACGTCTAACTGCGTTCCTTTGTGGAATATATACTAGTAGGAAATTTTAAAGGAGTATAAGTGACAGTTTATGAATTGTATAAATAGGTGGTGCATGGTGTGCTACCGTACTGCATTATAGATGTGGTATAATTTAGTTAACGCAAAGAATGAGGTATATCTATGCAATTCAAGTCCTTTGATGATCTGAGTATTCAAGATAATTTTATTTTTGAAAAGGTAATGCGTGAAAAATCAATTTGTAAGGAATTATTAGAACGGTTGTTAGAGATTTCAATTCTTGATATTGCGTATATTGAAACAGAAAAGACAATGGAATCTGGTCTTGATGATAAAGGTGTACGCTTGGATGTGTATGTGAATGATGACAAAGGAACCATCTACAATATTGAAATGCAAACGTATAAGAATATGCATGAGTTAGTGAAGCGGTCGCGATTTTATCATAGTGCGATTGACCATTACTCTATGGAAAAGGGCGCTGACTATATGACATTGAATGATTGTTTTGTCATTTTTATCTGTACGTTTCCTATATTTTCTGGCAAGCGGCATAAATACACGTATACAAAAAAATGTACAGAAGAACCGGGCAGAGAGTTGGGAGATGGTTTAACTACTATATTTTTAAGTACTAAGGCACAAATGAATGATGTTTCGGAATTATTACAGAATTTTTTAGACTATGTAGATGGTAGACCACCAGTGGATGGTTTAGTACAACAGATGGATGAGATTGTGCATATAGTGAAACAAAGTAAGGAATGGAGGGGCGAGTATATGAAGCTAGAAATGGATCGGAAGAAATACTGGCGTGAGGGAAAAGAAGAAGGTATGTTAGAGGCTATTATTGGTATGTTGCATGAAAAATTATCGGTAGAGATGATTGCCCGTATTACGAATATGTCTGTAGAACAGGTGATTCAAATTGGAAAAGAGCATGCGCTCTTATAAAATGTCTCTTGTGATGCTATGAAAACTTGTGGCACCCATTGAGTGCTTAAACGAACGAGCGCGACACATTCCTCCACAAACTGCTCCTACGGTAGGTTTGCTCCGGAATATGCCACGCTCGTTTTGTATTTGTGCAATTCAGTCAATATGGGTATCACGATTTTTACCCATTACTGCATTCCTTAAGTGAAAATGGTCTAAGGTAAAAGAGGTCTGACTACCTCACGCGTTAGGTCAATTTCTTGTTGGAATTGAGTTATGCTTGTTCTTTGTCTTTCCAGAATAGCAAGGCCCCGATGGCGTTGATGATATAGAATATGTATTTTCCAACGTTCGCAAAGTTGCCTTGGGTGAAAGCTTTCAGTAGTTGAACGATATTATAAACCATCCAAAATGGCCATTGTGTATCTAATTTCAAAGCATTGAATAGGTTAGCAATGAGTGAGAAGGCAAATACAATAGTTGTTAGTGTTGATAAGAAAGTCATATGCCCATTAAAGCCGACGTAATTTGCTACACTTGATATGGTAAAAGCGACGATAGTAATGATAGTGCCTATTAGATATTTTTGGGATGCAGTCATCGTGTTAGGAATGCCTTCATGAGAGTCTTTCCATTTTTTGATGGCAAATGTGTAGATGAAAAATGTAATAGGATAGGTAATAATAGCTGCTTTATTTCCTAGTATAAAGTCTATTACGCCGGAGAGAATTGTGTTTATAATACCCAGATAATTTCCCCAGTTGCTTAATTTTCCTGTAAATCGTGTAGATAACATGGAAATGCCAACATTGATGACAGAAATAATGCCGAATGGAACTAACGAAGTCCATGGGCCCCAATCGACATACTTTTCAAGTCGAGTATTAAGATATCCAGCGGAGATAGCGATACTAACAACCAGTATAACACCAATGGCATCAAACCATTTTGAAGTGGCAAACTGTTTTAAATACTGTTGCATGAGAGGATCCTTTCTAAGGAGATATGTTCTTTCAGGAATGTTGTATTGTCAGACGCATTATATGTTTTGGGTAATGTGAAAAGTACTATAGGGTTACATTCTTAAAAGAAAAATAATATAAATTTTACTATATGTTTAATCATATCACAGTTGATAAGGAAATCACAAATCGTATAGCTAGAAAATTTTATAGATCCCATTATTACAGAAGTGTTACCAAAATAAGTAAGTTATAACTTTTACCTATAACCAACTATCTTTTATACATATTATACAAATCCCTACTCCAGGAGTATAGTATAGATATCAGATTGATGTTTATCGATGTACACTATGGAGGTGTTGTATATATGAAATATTCTGTAACTGGATTCCCACGTATTGGGGCGAAACGAGAGTTAAAATTTATTACTGAATCTTATTTCCGTGGTGATGTGAGCCTAGAGGATTTGACGAAGGTTGTGAAAGAGCAACGAGAGGTACAATGGAAAGTGCAACAAGCGGCTGGGGCAGATTTCATTCCATCCAATGACTATTCCTTATACGATGGCGTGCTGGATACAGCGTTCACGTTAAATGCGATTCCAAAACGGTATCTAGACTTAGGATTAGGCGAAGTAGATACATACTTTGCGGCGGCTCGTGGTTACCAAGGTGAGAAGGGTGATGTGAAAGCCTTCTCCATGAAGAAATGGTTCAACACGAACTATCACTACTTGGTGCCAGAAATCGACGATGATGTGAACTTGCAGTTGCGGTCTACAGACTTTCTAGATGGGTATCGTCAGGCGAAGTCATTAGGTATCGAAACGAAACCTGTCTTGGTGGGACCTTTCACATTCTTGCAATTAGCAGATTTTAGAGGTACTAAAGGTATCGACGACGTGGTGAATGATGTCATCACAGCCTATGCGGATATATTCAAGGCAGCCAAAGAGGAAGGCGTGTCCTGGATTCAGCTAGACGAGCCGTACTTGGTGTACGATCTTAGCGAAGCAGACGTGGCATTGTTTGGTCGTATCTATGAAAGCTTGCTCCCACAAAAACAAGGCTTACATGTATTGTTGCAAACCTACTTCGGAGATATCCGCGATGCTTATGAAGTAGTGACAGGGCTTGATTTTGACGGCATTGGCTTGGACTTCATTGAAGGTAAGCAAACAGAATCTTTAGTGAAATCTTATGGATTCCCGCAAGGTAAACTGCTCTTTGCAGGCTTAGTAAATGGTAAAAATATTTGGCGTACTGACTATAAAAAAGTGTTGGCAAAGGTAGATGAATTAAGAGCAGCTGGCATCGATGTGGTGCTTAGTACATCGTGCTCCTTGCTACATGTGCCATATACGGTGGCGAATGAGCCGAAACTTTCACAAGAGGTGTTACAACATTTCTCATTCGCCTATGAAAAACTAGGAGAATTGAAAGAAATCACCGATCTAGCAGAGCTTTCAGAGTATACATCTCACGAAGCATTCCAAGCGAACCAAGCGTTGTTTGCCAAATCTGAACTTCGCACCGATGAAAGGGTGCAACAAGCAGTAGCAGCCTTGGTAGAAGAAGATTTCAACCGTCCACAAAATATCAAAGAACGTCAAGCGGCGCAAAAGGCTGTTTTCCAATTGCCATTGTTGCCGACCACAACGATTGGATCCTTCCCACAAACAAAGGCGGTGAAAGAAAATCGCAAATTGTATCGTCAAGGTGAGATTTCTGAAGCGGAATACCGTGCAAAAGCGAAAGAGTTCATTAAAGACTGTATCAAATTACAAGAAGACATCGGCTTAGATGTGCTGGTGCATGGCGAGTTCGAGCGCAATGACATGGTGGAATTTTTCGGAGAAAACTTGGAAGGATATGTGTTTACGTCTAATGCGTGGGTACAGTCCTACGGCACACGTGGCGTAAAACCGCCAATCGTGTTCGGTGACATCAAACGGAAACAAGCGATCACCACAGATTATAATGCGTATGCTAGCAGCTTGACAGATAAAGAAGTAAAAGGGATGTTGACAGGTCCTGTGACTATCTTGAACTGGTCCTTCCCTCGTGAAGATATTTCCACGAAAGAAATGATGTACCAAATCGGGTTGGCTATCCGTGAAGAAGTACTTGACCTAGAAGCGGCAGGTATTCGTATCATTCAAATCGATGAGGCAGCCCTTCGTGAAAAGTTGCCATTGCGCCGTGCGGACTGGTATAGTGATTACTTAGATTTTGCCATCAAAGCATTCCGTCTATGCCATGCAAAAGTGAAAGTGGAAACGCAAATTCATACGCATATGTGCTATAGCGAGTTTGAAGATATTATCTCTGAAATTGATGCCATGGATGCAGATGTGATTACCTTTGAGGCGTCACGATCTAAATTAACATTGCTAGATGCCTTATTGGAAAATAACTTCCAAACAGAAGTAGGACCTGGCGTATACGATATCCACTCTCCACGAGTACCAAGCGTAGAAGAAATCAAAGACGTAATTCGTTTGATCGTTTCAAAAATCCCAGTAGAACATGTATGGATAAACCCAGATTGCGGATTGAAAACACGTGGCGAAAGAGAAACCGTAGCTAGTTTACAACACATGGTACAAGCAACAAAAGAGATTCGAGCAGAATTAGGATAAAAATAAATCTGTTTCCTTCTTGGGGAATTAGAGTGAATGATAAATCCTATACTGAAAAAACAATGTAACCTAAAACAGAGGAACATCGGTAGTAATGCTGATGTTCCTTTTATTGTTATAGGCACCTTTCTGTGCTAGGGTATTATAGTTGATCGTATATCGTTGATGTGCCGTTAATAGAGCATTACGATTCTTTCAATTGTTTTGTCACAAATGTATTCTACTCTTACATAGTTTCCGATAAAAATTCTGATTTTTCTGTAGAAATATGATAGACTTTTGGTATAGACAAATTGTATCGCTATATTCCTAGTGGATAATAATAGCATGTATAGACGAAGTTTAAGTATTATAGGGTTAAAGATGAAGGGATAAGGAAAGTTACAAAAAAGGGTGATTTAATTGGGAATAAAAATATTTTTATCGCGTGAAAGTTTGAAAAATAGATTAAAAAGTAGAGGGCCTACTTTTAAGGATGATGAATTAAATAAAGTACTAGTAGAGCAAAATTATTATTCTCTATTTAATGGATTTGAAAACTTATTCTTAGATACATTACATCCTAAAACTTATAAAAATATTACTTTAGATGATTTTAAGGCAGTACACTCTTTTGATAAAAGATTTTCTAATGCTATATTTTCAAAGCTAAATAAGGTAGAAGAAAAGTTAAAGACCTCAATTGCATATCATTTTACGAAACGGCATTGTACGATACTTAGTGATACGATGCAATATACAAATAAATCAAACTTTATGGACCCTAGTGATACCAATACATCGAGTGTTACATATTGCCCATATTCACTAAATTATCCCTTTGTTAAGGAACAAAATAAAAAAATATATAGTAAGTTTACTGACTTTAGTCTTTTTAAGCCATATTACTTAACGAATTTGATTGATAGGAATGATCATATCGACATGAAGTTTTATCAATCAAAAAACTATATAGCGCCAGCGAATGTTGCAGTATATAGAGATATTCATAAGATTGATCATAAGGATGTAGAAGTCCCTTTTTGGGTAGCTATAGAAACTTTAACATTTGGAGAGACTATTAGGTTAGTATACTATTTGCAGGATGATGTACTAGAGGATGTTTTAAGTGATTTTAAATTAAAGAAAGGCAAGCGATCAGAGTTCCTGAATATGATGGATTTTTTACTATGCTTAAGAAATAATTGTGCACATGCATCTGTAATTAATCGCTTTACCACACCTACATATTATAAGGTTAATGCTAATATAGTTAGGACATTTTTATTAAATCCTCAAAAACATTATGGGTATAAGGACTCAAAATTGTCATTATTTGATGTACTTAAAATTTTAGGATATTTTGAATCCTTGGTAGAGTTAAAACAATTGATGAAGAAGTTTTTCTATTCTAATCGCCGAAGAATGGGATATCTTGAGGGAAATAAACTGAATCAAAAAATGTTAAAACAAATGGGATGTCCTAATTATGGACAGTGGAAAAAAATCCTATCAGGGAAAATACAGTATACCCTATAAATACTGAGTTGACGGAATATAGTAATTCTGATAGTATAATAGATAATTAGATATGGCTCTTAAGAGCTCTTGGTGATGGAGGCATCACCTACTGAAAGGGGCTGTAACAAAATAGCCCACAAATAAAATAGAGGAAAGTTGATCAAAAAGTATCAACTTTCCTCTATTTTTTATATTTTTAATAGGCAAAAGGGTCCCGAAGGACCCTTTTCAGTGGTATAATGTAATTATGAACAAACCTAATACCAATTCATATAATTATACCAAATTGGCGAGACCTCGCCAACTAGTTTTACCATTGGATTATGGCATTTTGATCAAAGAAACAGCGCCAGTGCGGTTACTCGATGCTGTATTAGAGGAGTTGGATTATACAGAGTTACAGCATTTGTATTCTTCCAAAGGGAGAAAATCTAAGGTTCCACCGCATATTCTGTTTAAAATTTTTATCTATGCTATGTCCGAGGGCGTGTATTCTACACGTGCTATCCAAAAACAATGTGAAGAAAATATCAATTACATGTGGCTACTACAAGGCTATCCTTCACCTAGCCATATGACGTTTCAGCGTTTTTTTGCTCGTTGTTCCTTAGAGGTAATTACGAATTTATTTACACAAGTAATGGAAGCCATTGCAAGAAGAGATACGCTTACTTTCAACGAAGTATTTATAGATGGAACCAAGATAGAGGCCAACGCTAATAAGTATACGTTTGTATGGAAGAAGGCGATTCAAAAAAGATTGGCTACCTTACCATCTAAGTTAGTAGTACTACAACAAGATGTACATACAGAACTAGGGATTGATGCATCACAGATGAATGATGAATTATTGTGCCATATATTAGCGAAAGAAATTGAACTACAACAAATTAATTTTGTGTTTGGTAAGGGCAAGCATAAGACTGCATTACAACGATTATATGAAAGAGCAGAGGCTTTAGTAGACAAACGCAAAGAATATGAAGCGCATTTAGCCATTATGGGCGAGCGAAATAGTTATTCCAAAACAGATCCTGATACCACTTTCATGCGTATGAAAGAAGACCATATGCAAAATGGCCAATTAAAACCAGGCTACAACGTTCAAATAGCTGTTCACTCCGAATATATTATGGGTGTAGGTATATTTCCTAATCCTAACGATACCAATACGTTAATCCCATTTTTGCATCATTTAGAGAGTTTGCACACTTCCAAGTTTAGATATATAGTAGCGGATGCAGGATATGACAGCTACGAAAATCTATTATGGTTAGAAGAAAAAGGATACCTATCTTGTATTAAATCTAAGGATTACGAACGCTCTAAACAACGCAAGTGGAAAACAGATATTAGTAAAGCTCGTAATATGGAATACCTATCCAATGAAGATGCTTTTATTTGTGCTAAAGGTCGAAAGTTGCACTATTCTCACCGTCGTAAGAGTAAAAGTAAAACTGGATTTACTTGGGAAAGTAAGGTATACGTATGTGAATCTTGTAATCGCTGTGGATACAAATCTGAATGCCAACGATATGCAAAGAAAAGCACAAAGAATCCTACTAAGCAAATTTGCGTTACTCCAGGATATGACTCGGTATTGCAACATAACCAGGAACGAATCTTAAGTTCAGAAGGGATTCAATTGCGTACCAATCGCTCTATACAAGTGGAAGGCGCCTTCGGAGTATTAAAACAAGACTTTCAGTTTAGGCGATTACTACACCGTGGTAATGATCATGTGCGAAAGATGTTATACCTATTAGCAATGGGATTTAATATCTCGAAACTACATCATAGAATCCAAGATAACAGGATACATACCTCATTATTCTGCCAAAAAGAAATTGCGTCAGCCTAGAAAGTAATCCATTTACATAGGCTTATTTAAGTGCGCCTAGAAACGGAAAAACTACCAAGGTATCTTGTGATAGCACTATCTCAAGAGCCTTGGTAGTTTCTGCATGTAAAAGGGACTGTAACGCAAATGTAAAAAAGTACATTTTGTTACGGCCCCTTTTGGATTCCACGAGTACCAAGCGTAGAAGAAATCAAAGAAGTCATACGCTTGATCGTTTCAAAAATCCCAGTAAAACATGTATGGATAAACCCAGATTGCGGATTGAAAACACGTGGCGAAACAGAAACCGTTGCTAGCTTACAAAACATGGTACAAGCAACAAAAGAGATTCGAGCAGAATTGGGTGAATAGTAAGACTATAATTCGTCTAGCTTATTAGAGATATTGACAAACTGCAAATACAAAACAGAGGAACATCGGCACCAATACCGATGTTCCTCTTATTGTTATACCTACTATATAGCTTATTTAATCTCCAACCGCTCCATGATACGACGCAACTGTTCTTGTACTTGTTGCATGTCTGTTTGTTGTTGGACGATTTGCTTTTGTTGTTGCTGGACTAATGTAACGAGCTGAGATTTGCTGTATGTCGCATAAGGGTTACTTTCACCGAATTTAAGGCTAAGGCCAGCGTTAAATAAACGTTCGCTACCACCTAGGTTTGTACTGAAAGAAACCATAGTTTTTTCATTTGGTCGATAAAACGCACCTAGAGCTAAGGCGTGAGAACCTTGGTAATGTCCGTAGCCAGCAGCGATGTCCCATTTATCTTCGCTGTTGTAATCTTGTGGATGCAAAGCAGCAAGAGCTGCCGCACTAGCTCCTAGGGAATCGACACGACCACTTAAGCGATTGATAGATGACTCCATACGATTAAAGGCAGCAGGGTTTGCAGCGATAGAAGACAAGTCTACTGTACCAGTTATTGAATGACCCGCTGTATCAGTTACGGTCAAGGACAATGTTTTATCCTGTAGTTGCAAGCCAGTGGTGGAAGTCACCAAGGTATCATTTCCATCTTGACTGTTTGCCGCTACCGCTTTTAGTTGTGCCACATTGACGGCATCCGTATCGTTCGTACCAGCTGCGACGCCAGTGATTTGGCGAGTAAGTTGTTTGTCCGTATCTCCCACAGACACAGCACCTAATGTAGATACCCATGTGTGGTCTGTCAGCTTTGAAGCTTGTTTCGTAGCGGGGTCATAGCCTGCTGCACCTGCGGCTGTGTTGCTCACAGATTGACTACCAATGGCAACACCACCTGCAGTGGTTACATTCGAGTCAAAACCGATAGCAGTCGCTCGTGTCACATTGGTAGTCATGTCCTTGGTAGCGCCACCGATGAGGACACTTTCATTAGCGGCGGTCAAGGTCCGATGATCCCCAAACAAGATGGAGGACGTAGTATCAGTGACTGTGTTCTCCGCACCAATCACAGATAGATGGCTGGCATTGGTTACAGTGTTTTTGTAACCATTTACCATGTTGTATTTGCTGGGCACAGATTTAGTACCTGTTACGGTGTTACCAACCCCGATAATTTGTGTGTGTGAAGTATAATCGGCTGTATTAGCGCCACCGATGGCTAAGGTAGCGCCACCCGCACTTTTCGCAACCCCTTCTTGTAGCGCAGTTTGCATGTCTTTCACAGAAGCATATTTAGTATTATATGCAGAGGCGCTGAAATCGCCGATGGAATTTTCGATGCGGTTTCCAGCTCCCATGGTGATGGCACCATTACTATTTTTCACAGAGTTGGCTGTACCAGTGATCACATTGGCAACGCCAGAAGTAGAAGAACGACTAGACATAGATTCATTGGAGTTCAATGATCCCACCACAGTGGCGAAGGCATTTTTTGTCGCATTCGACAGGGTATCAAAGAATCCATTGGCATTGAACGGACTAGACTGCACATTATAGCTTCCCAAGGTAGTAGCAAAACCTCCACCTGTATAGGAGTTCGTGCCTACCGTAGTAGAGGCTACACCAAACTGTTTAAGCTTGCTCGCCGAACTATCCCCTATGGCAATGTCATTCTTTTCTAGCGTGTGGTCACCCACTTCAATAGAACCCGTACGAGCATAGGTATTAGCTCCAACGGCTATACCGGCGGGTAGATTTTTTAAAATTTCTACTTCATTTTTAATATCTCGGCCACTGAAAGTTTCTCCAAAGGATAAGATCCCTTCTTGCTTGCCACCGCCCATCATGACCGTTGCTTTCGGGCCTACCGTAATATTGGTACTAGTATTGGCAGCCATGGCATCATATAGGACACCCGTCGCGTCATGCAATTCGATATCTTTTGGTAAACCTGCTTGGGCTCGGCTCCACGGAAACAATAGCATAGTCGATGCGAATAGGGCAGCAGTGGAAGCTGCCAAGGTACAGTGTTTGCGGATTGGTTGTGTGTTAGTAGATACTTCTTTCATCATATCTCTCCCGTTTCTTTTTCTTACTGACTTACGATGGACACAGAAAACGTTGGATATACGCACCCCCTTTTGCGAATATCTGATGATGAGTTAGCGTACCATGGACAAGCATGCGTACATGTATATATGTATAGTATATCACATAAGAGGGAGGCTATAGAAGTTGTTAGCTTTAACTATGAAAGTGTGAAAAATGTAACAATCTGATTGCGTATTGTTATAGTATTTTGCTATAATGAGAAAGCACATCTATAGAATCTAGAATGATTACAAAGTAGTGAATCTGTGCTTTAGGCAATGCACTTGTAGTGCCTAAATTTGATATAATTGCAACACATTTTAAATACAAAAGAAAGTCGATTTTTTTCAATTTGTAAAAAATACTAATTGGGTATATAATCGTAATTATGAGACATCGTTTTTTTGAGAATGGAATGATGTCAATTTTGCGTTTTAAATGAAATCGTTTTTTATCAAATGAGAGCAAACAGCTTAGGAGGTTATAAGGTATGCAGTGTATGTAGTGAATGTTTATCTATGGGATTACGTAGGATGGTGAAAGAAAACATAATAGTATACATAAGCATTCAATAGTAGGCTGACGAGAGAGATAGGAAGTGTGTGTTGCTCTGGTCGTAGTAGGACTTTCAAAGGTGAAAGCGTGTAGTAGCATAGAGTGCAGAATATATGGAACGTAGTTAGTAGTATGTATAGGAGTCAAAACACAATGAATAAGATATTTAAAGTTATCTGGAGCAAGTCTAAACAATGTTATATTGTTGTATCAGAAGTGGCGAAAAATCATTCGGGGAAAAAGAAAATTGTAGTAGCTAGCATCTTGGCGGCTATGGCTGTGGGGTCGGAGATGGCTAGTTTTGTTTATGCAGGTGGTTTAGATGGTGGCAATGCAGCGAGCCCAGGGTCAATTGCAATTGGAAGTAATAGTTTTGCAAAAGGTACAGCATATCCTGGTGTGAATACCATAGATCCTAGTATATCGCTTGGAGCTAATGCAGTAGCGGAAGGCAACTCTTCTTTAGCCGTGGGCTTAAATTCGAAAACGAGGAAGTCTTATGCAGTAGCAATCGGTCGTAGTACCGAGGCAACAGGTGATTATGGTATTGGTATTGGCTATAATGTGCGTGCAGACTTGCATGGTGTTGCTATTGGTGAACAGGCTAGAGCATTGAAGGAAGGCGCCACTACGCTAGGTGTTAGTTCTCGCGGCTATGGTCAAGGTGCCATTGCAGTAGGTTGGCAAGCCTTAGCAGGTGCTGATGTGTATACAGCTGGTAGACCGGGAGATAATATTAATAACGATAACGCAAGTACTATTAATAGTTATGGACAATGGGGTGATATGGCTGTTGGCTTGCGAGCTATGGCTACAGGCGGAAATGCTACAGCCCTAGGTCGTAGTGCTAATGCAACAGCAGCGAATGCTATTGCTATTGGTGGCGGTGATGGAAAGGCTTCTAATGATAACGTAGAAAATACAATAGCTAGTGGGCAAAAAGCCGCAGCTATTGGCTATAATGCCACTGCATCAAGTACAAGTGCGACTGCCTTAGGTACCAAGGCATCTGCCTCTGCAGAAAATGCAGTAGCTATTGGGACTAAAGCTAATGCAAGTGGAGCTAATGCAACTTCAATTGGTACAGATGCACAAGCCAGTAAAGTTAGATCCACAGCGATTGGTTATGAAGTTAGAGCGACCGGAAATAATGCGGTAGCTATTGGCTCTAGTGACAAGGCTGATAGAAAAGTAGTGGCTGCAGGGGAAAGCGCCATTGCTGTTGGTACAAAAGCACAAGCTAATAATGATAGTTCTACAGCGATTGGTAAAGAGGCGCTAGCAGGGAATACAAATGCCATTGCACTTGGTACATCCGCAGAAGGTAAAGGAGATGCATCTACTGCCATTGGTAAAAGCGCTCAAGCCACAAAAGCTAAATCCATTGCAGTAGGTAATGAAGCAGAAGCAGCAGAGGCTAGTGCTACCGCTATCGGTGATGGAGCCAATGCAGAGAAAGCCAATGCTGTTGCCATTGGTAAAGGAGCTATTTCAGGTGGCACAAGTGGTATTGCTATGGGTAATGATGCGCAAGCACAAGCAGCAGATACTATTGCAGTAGGTACTACTTCCCGTGCGTCGAATGCTAATGATAGTGCACTTGGTAATGCAGCCAACGCAACTGGTGGTGGATCGACAGCAATTGGTTATACAGTGAATGCAAGTGGGAATCAGTCTTTCGGTGCTGGTTCTAACACCGCAGTATCCGGATCAGCAGCAGTCGGTATTGGTTATAAAGTAACTGCTTCTGGCGATCACGCCATCAGTATTGGTAATAACAATGGTGATAACACAACGAGTGCGACAGCATCCTATACCGTTGCCATCGGTTCTGGAACAACAGCTGGTGGTAGTGGAGCAGTTGCGATCGGTAAAAATGTTCAAAATACAAAAGACTATACAACGGCTATCGGTTTAAATCTAACTGCTAGTGAATCTGCTACAGCCAGCGTGTTATTAGGCTATAACTCCACAACACAGGGCAACCAATCTGTAAACATCGGCTCTACGAATACGACAGAAAAAGCAGCACAATACTCCACAGCCATTGGTTATAAAGCCAAAGTAGGAGGCAAAAATGCCATTGCTATTGGTTCTAACCCAGATACGGGGGATGAGTTAATTGCTTCTGCTACAAACTCTGTAGCCATTGGTACTTCTGCACAGGCAAAAGCGGAAGGCGCTACTGCTATGGGCAAAGGGGCAAAAGCTACGGCTTCTAATTCTTTAGCACTTGGTTCAGCTGCTAATTCCTCTGCTGATAGTGCGGTGGCGATGGGCTCATCAGCTAGTGCATCTGCTCAAAAAACGGTAGCCCTTGGTTTATCTGCAACGGCCTCCTCTGAAAAAGCTGTGGCTCTTGGTAATAGTGCTGCTGCCTCTGCTAACTCTGCTATTGCATTAGGTGATTCTGCACAAGCTAAAGCAAACCATAGCGTGGCTATTGGTACGAGTGCGAAAGTATTAGGCGGACAAGGTAGCGTAGCTATTGGCTGGGGAACAGAGATTGGGGAGAATGAAGTAACACTTTCCAACAAAGTACCAGACGCACAAAAAACATATGCCTATTTATTAGATAAATCATCGGAAGATGCGGCTAATGATGCTGGTAATGGCATTGTGGCAATTGGTAAAAAACGATCTTCTGGTGATGGAGAAACTATCGCCCGTCGTTTGACAGGTTTAGCAGGTGGTGTGAGTGATTATGATGCGGTAAACTTGAAACAGGTGAAAGCATTAGAATCCAATGAGCGCCATATCAAAGCCCAAAAGGGAACTACTGCCTATACACCAGATGCTAATGGTAAAATCACTCTAAATTACGTAAATGGTAAAGGAGAAGATGTTACTGGTGAAACAGCTGAAATTACGGATGTAGCGAAAAAATCCGATGAATGGACATTGCGTACACAAGATGGAACTACTACGGCAGTGGCTACACCGCAAACTGTGAATGGTTTGACGAAAAAAGCTGTTACTTTAAAAGCAGGCGATAACATTGCCATCGAAAATGCTAATGGTACGGTTACCATTAAGGCTAAGAATGTAGTAACATCGATTACTAGTGGAAATAGTACAGCATTGACGGTGAATCCAAGTAACGGTGCTGTGACCATTACCCCTAATATTGCAAGCTCTGTAGGAGCCACTGGTGAAGATGGTAAACTAGTTACTTCTGGCAAAGTGAAAGCAGCGCTTGATGATAAAATTGATAAAACTGCAGAGATGCATATCAAAACTGGTGAGTATACAGTTGGTACTGATGGTAAAGCATCGTTGATTCAACAAAATGGTAATAACCAAGACCAAAGCACTCGTGTAGTAATTAAGGACATTGCGCAAAAATCTGTAGTAGATGGTATCAATACAACAGTGAATACCCATACGACACAGATCTCCAATCTTACTACTGAGGTAGGAGGAAAAGTTAGCCAATCTGATTTTGATACTTTCAAAGGCAAAGCAATTACTTTCACAGGCGATGATAATGCTGGCGTAGCTCGTGCATTAGATACGACGTTGACAGTGAAAGGCGGCGCTAATTACACATCTACCACAGCGAATACGAACATTCGCGTCGAAAAAGATGGTTCTAATGGAGCCAATGGATTACTTGTTAAATTATCTGACAAGCTATCTGGTATGAAAGAAATCGCTGGTGATGGCAAAACTGATTTAGTCATCAAAAATGGTACTAACACAGTGACGATCACACCGGGTAAAACTGGCGACAACGGTACTGTTAACTTTGGTAATGCAAAAGTTGTAGCATCTAATTTAGAAGCGGATATTGCCTATAAAGCGGGTACTGAGACAGCGAAGAATAAGGTTAAATTAGCAGATGGATTTAATTTCGTAGCAGGTACTGGCACAGTAGCACCTAAAAATTTACCAGCAGGTACGGGAAGCACAACAGCGGCGACAGATGGAGTAGCCATTAAAAAAGGTATCGCTATTTCTACAGCAGCAAATGGGGTAGTTAATATCGGTTTAGACAGTGATACACGTGGTGCTATTGATAATGCTGCGAACAAGGATTTGAGCAATCTAAACACAGCTGGTACTAATAAAGTCTCTGAATTAGCGAAAGCAGCTGCTAAAGAAGCCGTAAAAGTAGCCCCTGGTATTAATACAACAGTGGATACAGATACAACCACAACAGCAGGTACAACAATTTACAAAGTGAATGCAAATGATACAACAGTGGCAGTTACAGGAGATGCCCTTGCCATTACTGGTGGAGATCTAGGTACAGACAAAGTACGTAAGTATTCCTTAGACTTATCCGATGCCACAAAAGGTAAATTAACTGCTATAAGTGGTTTGGCTACTGTTATCGGTGGCACAACAATTGCTGCAAATGGAACTGTAACAGGACCAACTTTCAGTATTACCAAAGCAGACGGTACTAGTGAAAATGCAACTACCTTGAAAGATGCTATCGATAAGTTAAATGCGACTAATGCGGGGCAAAATACAAAAATCTCTGAAACTGCTGGGAAAGTAACAACCTTAGAAGGCAAAGTAACAGATTTAGGAACAACAGTTACTAATAATTATAATGACTTGTCTAAAAAAATTACTGATGCTGGAATAGCAGCTACAGCAGCAGCCACAACAAAAGGGCTAAACTTTACTGGTGACGATACAACAGACAATGGTAAAGTACACCGTGATTTAGGAGAAACTTTAACCATCAAAGGGAGAGAAAATTTCACTCGTGGAGCTAATGAGAACAATATTAAAGTTGTGAAAAATGATAAAGCTCTTGATGTGAAATTGGCAGAAAACCTTGGTAATATCAAAGAAATCGCAGGGGATGGTACACATGACTTAGTCATCAAAAATGGTGATACTACGGTTACAGTAAAAGCTCCTAAAGATGGAGAAAAAGGTAGCATTGACTTCGGAAATACGAAATTAGTAGCTTCTAACTTAGATGCGTCTATTAAATATCGTGCAAACGATGAAGCAGTAGGAAATGCGCAATCTGTTAAATTAGCAGATGGCTTTAATTACGTAGCAAGTAACGATGCAACCACAACTGCAGACGGCCCTAAATCTGGTTTAGCGATTACAGCAGAGGATAATGGTAAAGTTACATTCGGCTTAGATAAAGATACTCGTAGTAAAGTAGACAATGCAGCAGATAAGAACTTAAGTAATTTATCTGATGCTGGCAAAGACAAAGTAAAAGAATTAGCGAAAGATGCGGCGAAAACAGCTGTAAAAGTAGCCCCTGGTATTAATACAACAGTGGATACAGATACAACAACTACAGCAGGTACAACAATTTACAAAGTGAATGCAAATGACACAACAGTAGCAGTTACAGGAGATGCCCTTTCTATTACTGGTGGTGATCTAGGTACAGATAAAGTTCGTAAGTATTCCTTAGATTTATCCGATGCCACAAAAGGTAAATTAACAGCTGTAAGTGGTTTGGCTACTGTTATCGGTGGCACAACAATTGCTGCAAATGGAACTGTGGCAGGACCAACTTTCAATATTACAAAAGCAGATGGTACTAGTGAAAATGCAACTACCTTGAAAGATGCTATCGATAAGTTAAATGCAACTAATGAAGGTCAAAATTCAAAAATCTCTGATACTGCTGGTAAAGTAACAACCTTAGAAGGCAAAGTAACAGATTTAGGAACAACAGTTACTAATAATTATAATGATTTGTCTAAAAAAATTACTGATGCTGGAACAGCAGCTACAACAAAAGGGTTGAATTTCACTGGCGACGATACAACAGACAATGGTAAAGTACACCGTGATTTAGGAGAAACTTTAACCATCAAAGGGGGAGAAAATTTCACTCGTGGAGCTAATGGGAACAATATTAAAGTTGTGAAAAATGATAAAGCTCTTGATGTGAAATTGGCTGAAAACCTTGGTAATATCAAAGAAATCGCAGGGGATGGTACACATGACTTAGTAATCAAAAATGGCGATACTAAGGTTACAGTAAAAGCTCCTAAAGATGGAGAAAAAGGTAGCATTGACTTCGGAAATACGAAATTAGTAGCTTCTAATTTAGATGCATCTATCAAATACCGTGCCAATGATGAAGCAGTAGGAAATGCTAAATCCGTTAAATTAGCTGATGGCTTTAATTATGTAGCAAGTAACGATGCAACGACTACGGCAGACGGCCCTAAATCCGGTTTAGCGATCAAAGCAGAGGATAATGGGAAGGTTACATTTGGCTTAGACAAAGCTACACGTACCACTCTTGATAATGCAGCAAGTAAAGAGTATGTAGAAAATGCACTAACTAACCTAAATAGCGCAATTACAGGCAATGCAAATCTAAACTTTGCAGGTAATGTAACAAAAGACGAACAAGATAAAGCTGCGGATAAAATAGGTTTAGCATTAGCAACTGGCACATTACATGTCAAAGGAGATAATACAAATATTGTTACCACAGCAAAAGGTGACACAATTACTGTTGAATTGGCACAAGCTGTGAAAGACCAATTAGCCAAAGTTGGCGATACAGCCTCTAACGGCCGTGATGGCAAAGATGGCGTATCTGGATCGAAAGGCTTAACGGGTGCAGATGGTTTAAACAATGCCACATTAAATGATAAAGTAAATGCTTTACGGAATGGTGAAGCTGGCTCTGTTGTATACACTAACGAAGCTGGAGACCGTGTGGTAAAAGCAAAAGATGGCAAATACTACAAAGCTGATGAAGTAAAAGCAGATGGTACTGTAAAAGCTGCGGATGAAAATAATAACAAAGAACCGCAAGCAGTAGACAACCCACAAGCACGTGTGGTAAATGGTAATGGAGATACAAAAGCTCCTACTACTTTATCTAATATTGCAGATGGCAAAGTAGCAGCTAACTCCAAAGAAGCTGTGAACGGTGGTCAATTACACAATGTGAAATCTGACCTTGCGACAGCACTTGGCGGTGACTCCAAAGTGAACACTGACGGATCCTTTACAGGTCCTACGTACAACATCACAAAAGATGATGGTACTAATGGGACTGAACCTGTTAAAAATGTAGGTGATGCGATTTCTAAATTAGATACTCGTATCAACAATGCAAACTCCACGTTATCTACAAAAGGCTTAGACTTCTACGGTAACAAGGATACAGCTGACACAGATAAAGTACACCGTAACCTTGGTGAAACTTTAAAAGTGAAAGGTGCTGAGAACTTTAAACGTGAAGCAACAGCTACAAACAACATTGATGTAGTGAAAAATACTGCAGGTGATGGTTTCGATGTGAAGCTAGCAGAAAACCTTGCGAACATGAAAGAAATCGCCGGGGATGGTAAAACTGATCTAGTCATCAAAAATGGTGACTCTAAAATTGTAGTATCTCCTGGTAAAGAAAAAGAGGGTGAAAAACCAGCTGTTCCAGGAAGTGTAAACTTCGGTGATACAACGTTAGTGGCTAAGAATATCGAAGCAGATATTACATACCGTGCGAATAATGCTGAAGACACAGCTGCAAACACAGTAAAACTGAAAAAAGGTTTGAACTTTGTAGCAGGAACTGGCACAGTAGCGCCAAAAAATTTAGAAGCAGGTACGGCAAGTCCAACAGCAACTACAGATTCTGTGGTGACTAAAAAAGGTATCGCTATTTCCACAGCAGAAAATGGCGTGGTAAACATTGGTTTAGACAGTGACACACGTGGTGCTATCGACAATGCTGCAAGTAAAGATTATGTAGCTACAGAACTTGCTAATCTAAATAGCACAATTACAGGCAATGCAAATCTAAACTTTGCAGGTAATGTAACAAAAGACGCACAAGATCAAGATACAGAAAAAGTAGGATTGCCATTAGCAACAAAAACATTACATATCAAAGGTGATGCTACAGATATTACAACAACTGCAAAAGGTGACGCTGTTACAATCGGTTTAACAGATGCTACAAAAGGCAAATTAGCAGCGGTAGGTAACTTAGCAACTGTCATCGGTGGTACAACGATTGCTACAGATGGAACTGTGACAGGACCAACTTTCAATATTACAAAGGCAACTGGTGGTACTGATCCTGCGAATACTTTAAAAGATGCTATAGAAAAATTGGATGCAGCCAACCAAGGTCAAAATACAGCGATTACGAATCTAGGTACTAGAATTACCAATTTAGTAGACGGTGGTATGACGTTTATCGGTGATGATGCGACGACAGATAAAGTAGCTCGTAAATTGGGAGAAACTTTAAACATCCATGGCCAAAACAATATCACGGTGAAAAAAGATGGTACCGATGCGACTACATTGAATGTAAAATTAGCTAGTGATTTGAAAAATATCACGTCCATCACTAATGCTGATGCAGATGGAAAACCAGGTAGCAAAATTATCTTAGGTGCAGATGGTGTATCTATTGCTAATACAGCAACAGGTGCAGATGGAGCAGCTGGTGAAACTAAAACTGTAACTATCGGCAAAGATGGCATCAATGCTGGGGGCATGAAAGTCACTAATGTAGCGAAAGCAAAAGAGAATGGCGATGCAACAAATAAAGAATATGTAGATAATGCTATCAATAATGCTATCAATAATTCCAATACCAATGTTGGAAATAAAGGCTTAGACTTCTACGGTAATAACGACACTGCTGACACAGATAAAGTACACCGTAACTTGGGTGAAACTTTAAAAGTGAAAGGTGCAGAAAACTTTGCTCGTGCTGAAGGCGCTAAGAATAACATTGATGTAGTGAAAAACGCTGCCGGTGATGGATTCGATGTGAAATTGGCAGAAAATCTTGGCAATATGAAAGGTATATCTGGTAATGGCTCAGATAGTTTAGTTATTAAAAACGGTGATGCAACGATTACATTGAAACCTGCTACACCAGCTGTAACTAACCCTACGACAGGTGATGTAACAACACCAGCTAAACCAGCTACAGTAGACTTCGGTGACAGCAATGTGGTAGCAAAAAACTTAGATGCGTCTATTACATACCGTGCGAATAGTGCTGAAGATACAACTGCAAATACAGTAAAACTGAAAAAAGGTTTGAACTTTGTAGCAGGTACTGGTACAGTAGCGCCAAAAATTCTAGAAGCAGGTACTGCAAGTCCAACAGGAACTACAGATTCTGTGGTGACTAAAAAAGGTATCGCTATTTCCACGGATGTTGATGGCGTAGTTAATATCGGTTTAGATAGTGACACACGTGGTGCTATCGACAATGCGGCGAACAAGGACTTAAGCAACTTGACACAAGCTGGTAAAGACCAAGTAAGTGCATTAGCTAAAACAGCTGCGAAAGAAGTGGTAAAAGTAGCACCTGGTATCAACACAACAGTGGATACGGATACAACGACTACAGAAGGTACAACGATCTACAAAGTGAATGCAATTGACACAACAGTAGCAGTAGGTAGTGATGCATTAACGATCAATAATGCAACTCCAGATACTAATAAAGTGCGTGCATACTCAGTAGATTTATCCGATGCTACAAAAGGCAAATTAGCAGCGGTAGGTAACTTAGCAACTGTCATTGGTGGCACAATGATTGCTACAGATGGTACAGTAACAGGACCAACTTTCAATATTACAAAAGCAACTGGCGGTACTGATACTGCAAATACTTTAAAAGATGCTATCGAAAAACTGGATGCAGCCAACCAAGGTCAAAATACAGCGATTACGAATCTAGGTACTAGAATTACCAATTTAGTAGACGGTGGTATGACATTTATCGGTGATGATGCAACAGCAGATAAAGTAGCTCGTAAATTAGGAGAAGCTTTAAACATTCATGGTCAAAACAACATCACTGTGAAAAAAGATGGTACCGATGCGACTACATTGAACGTAAAACTAGCTAGTGATTTGAAAAGTATCACATCCATCACAAATGCTGATGCAGATAATAAACCAGGTAGCAAAATTACCTTAGGCGCAGATGGTGTATCCATTGCTAATACAGCAGCAGGTGCAGATGGCGCAGCTGGGGACACAAAAACTGTAACTATTAGCAAAGATGGTATCAATGCTGGTGGTATGAAAGTCACTAATGTAGCGAAAGCAACAGAGAATGGCGATGCAGCGAATAAAGAATATGTAGATAATGAGATTACTAAGCTACAAACAACAGTTATTAATAATGCAAATCTAAACTTTGCTGGTAATGTGACGAAAGACGGACAAGATAAAGCGGTAGATAAAGTAGGCTTATCCTTAGCAACGGGTACATTGCATGTCAACGGCGATAATACAAACATTGTAACGACAGCAAAAGGCGATACCATTACTGTGGAATTAGCGCAAGCTGTGAAAGACCAATTAGCTAAAGTAGGCGATACAGCATCTAACGGCCGTGATGGTAAAGATGGCGTATCTGGAGCGAAAGGCTTAACGGGTGCAGATGGTTTAAACAATGCCACATTAAATGACAAAGTAAACGCTTTACGGAATGGTGAAGCTGGCTCTGTTGTATACACTAACGAAGCTGGAGACCGTGTGGTAAAAGCAAAAGATGGCAAATACTACAAAGCTGATGAAGTAAAAGCAGATGGTACTGTAAAAGCTGCGGATGAAAATAATGGTAAAGCACCAGAAGGAATTGAGAACCCACAAGCACGTGTAGTGAACGGCAATGGAGATACAAAAACAGCAACTAGCTTATCTAACATTGCAGATGGCAAAGTAGCAGCTAACTCCAAAGAAGCTGTGAACGGTGGTCAATTACACACAGTGAAATCTGACCTAGCCACAGCACTTGGCGGTGATTCCAAAGTGAACACTGACGGATCCTTTACAGGTCCTACGTACAACATCACAAAAGATGATGGTACTAATGGGACTGAACCTGTTAAAAATGTAGGTGATGCGATTTCTAAATTAGATACTCGTATCAACAATGCAAACTCCACGTTATCTACAAAAGGCTTGGACTTCTACGGTAATAAAGACGCTGCTGACACAGATAAAGTACACCGTAACTTGGGTGAAACTTTAAAAGTGAAAGGTGCTGAGAACTTCAAACGTGAAGCAACGGCTACAAACAACATCGATGTAGTGAAAAACGCTGCCGGTGATGGCTTCGATGTGAAATTGGCAGAAAACCTTGCGAACATCAAAGAAATCGCTGGTGATGGTAAAACTGATTTGGTGATCAAAAATGGCGATACTACGGTTACTGTAAAAGCACCTAAAGATGGAAACAAAGGTAGTATCGATTTCGGAGATACGAAACTAGTAGCTTCTAACTTAGATGCATCTATTACATATCGTGCGAATAGTGTACCAGATACAGAAGCAAAATCTGTAAAACTGCAAAAAGGATTAAATTTTGTAGCAAGCGACGTAGCAACTACAACTGAAGATGGTCCTAAATCTGGTTTAGCGATTACAGCAGAAGATGATGGTAAAGTTACATTTGGCTTAGATAAAGATACTCGTAGTAAAGTAGACAATGCAGCCGATAAAAACTTGAGCAATTTATCTGATGCTGGTAATAATAAAATTACTAACTTAGCAAAAGCAGCTGCGAAAGAAGTAGTTAAAGTGGCACCTGGTATCAATACAACGGTGGATACAGATGTAACTACAACGGAAGGTGTAACGACTTACAAAGTCAATGCAAATGATACAAAAGTAGCTATTACAGGTGATGGATTGGCTATTTCTGGTGGTGACTTAGGTACTACAGATCGAGTTCGTACGTATACATTAGACTTATCTGATGCTACGAAAGGAAAATTAGCAGCGGTAGGTAACTTAGCAACTGTCATTGGTGGCACAACGATTGCAGAAAATGGTACTGTAACAGGACCAACTTTCAATATTACAAAAGCAACTGGCGGTACTGATACTGCAAATACTTTAAAAGATGCTATCGAAAAACTGGATGCAGCTAATCAAGGTCAAAATACAGCAATTATGAATTTAGGTACAAGAATTACCAATTTAGTAGATGGTGGTATGACGTTTATCGGCGATGATGCGACAGCGGATAAAGTAAACCGTAAATTGGGGGAAACTTTAAACATCCATGGTCAAAATAACATCACTGTGAAAAAAGATGGTACCGATGCGACTACATTAAATGTAAAATTAGCAAGTGATTTAAAAAATATCACATCTATCACAAATGCTGATGCAGATGGAAAACCAGGTAGCAAAATCACTATTGGTGCAGATGGAGTAACGATTACGAATACGCAAGCTCCAGCAGCAGGTGCGACAACTGGTGATACAAAAACGGTAACGATCGGCAAAGATGGTATCAATGCTGGTGGCATGAACATCACGAATGTAGCAGAAGCTAAAAATGATGGCGATGCGACGAATAAACAATACGTAGATAACGCTATCAATAAGTTAGGTGAAACTTTAACAAATAACGCGACATTGAACTTTGCTGGTAATGTGACAAAAGATGCACAGGATCAAGCTACAGAAAAAGTAGGCTTATCCTTAGCAAAGGGTACATTGCATGTCAATGGCGATAATACAAACATTGTTACTACAGCAAAAGGTGATACGATTACTGTTGAATTAGCGAAAGCTGTGAAAGACCAATTAGCCAAAGTTGGCGATACAGCCTCTAATGGCCGTGATGGCAAAGATGGCGTATCTGGATCGAAAGGCTTAACGGGTGCAGATGGTTTAAACAATGCCACATTAAACGATAAAGTAAACGCTTTACGTAATGGCGAAGCTGGTTCTGTGGTGTACACTAACGAAGCTGGAGACCGAGTTGTAAAAGCTAAGGATGGTAAGTACTATAAAGCTGACGAAGTAAAAGCTGACGGTACTGTAAAAACTGCAGCGGAAAACAATAACAAAGAACCGCAAGCAGTAGACAACCCACAAGCACGTGTGGTGAATGGCAATGGAGATACAAAAACAGCAACTACCTTATCTAACATTGCAGATGGCAAAGTAGCAGCCAACTCTAAAGAAGCTGTGAACGGTGGTCAATTACACACTGTGAAATCTGACCTAGCCACAGCACTTGGCGGTGATTCCAAAGTGAACAGTGACGGTTCTTTCACAGGTCCTACGTACAACATCACAAAAGATGATGGTACTAATGGGACTGAACCTGTTAAAAATGTAGGCGATGCGATTTCTAAATTAGATACTCGTATCAACAATGCAAACTCCACGTTATCTACAAAAGGCTTGGACTTCTACGGTAATAAAGACGCTGCTGACACAGATAAAGTACACCGTAACCTTGGTGAAACTTTAAAAGTGAAAGGTGCTGAGAACTTTACACGTACTGGTACGAATAACATTGATGTGGTGAAAAATACCGCCGGTGATGGATTCGATGTGAAATTAGCCGAAAACCTTGCGAACATCAAAGAAATCGCTGGTGATGGTAAAACTGATTTAGTCATCAAAAATGGCGATGCATCGATTACGTTGAAACCAGCAAAACCAGCTGTAAACGATCCTGCTACTGGAGATGAAACGACTCCAGCTAAACCAGCTACCGTAGACTTCGGTGATAGCAATGTAGTAGCGAAAAACTTAGATGCATCCATTACATATCGTGCCAATAATGATACGGACGGGAATGCAAAATCTGTGAAATTGAAACAAGGTTTGAACTTTGTAGCAGGTACAGGCACAGTAGTGCCAAAACATCTAGAAGCAGGTACAGTGAGCCCAACAGCAACTACAGATTCTGTGGTGACTAAAAAAGGTATTGCTATTTCCACAGACGTTGATGGTGTGGTCAATATCGGTTTAGACAATGATACTCGTAGCGCTATCGACAACGCAGCGAACCAAGACTTGAGTAACTTGACTACAGCAGGTAAAAAAGCAATTACCGATGCAGCACAAGGGGCTGTTAAGGTAGCGGCTGGCAACAATGTAACGATTGGTACAGAAACGAAAGATAATGTCACAACGTATACCGTGAATGGTCGAGATACGACTGTGAAAGCAGCTACAGGTGGCAGGGTATCTGTAACAGGTGGCGATCTAAATGCTAAAGGCGAACGTGAATATGCTGTAGATTTGACGGATGCAGCAAAAGCGGAAATCAATAGAATCTCAGGTATTGATACTCGTTTAACGACAGCGGAAGGAAATATCACGACGTTACAAGGGGATATGACAAAAGCTAAAGCAGATATCGTTACGAACGCAGGAAATATTGCAAAAAATGCAGGAGATATTGCAACTAACGCAGGCAATATCAAAACAAATGCAACCAATATTGCTAAAAATGCAGGAGATATCGCAACCAATGCCGGTAATATCAAAACAAATGCAACTAATATTGCAACTAACGCAGGTAATATCGCTACAAACACTAAGAATATTGCAACTAATGCTGGCAACATAGCTACTAATACAAAAAATATAGCTACGAATGCAGGTAACATTGCAACTAACACATCCAATATTGCGAATAATACTACTAACATCAGCAAGAATGCTCAAGCCATTCAAGCATTACAAGGCAATTCAGCGACAAAAGATTTGAGTAACTTGACCAATGCAGGTAAAGATGTAGTAACAGGTTTAGTCAATGTAGTAGGTACCAATGGTATTACTGTCACACCGGAAGCAGATGCAACATCACGAGTGAAAACTTTCACAGCGAAACTGGACGATAAAGTGACCTTCGGTCAAGGTAACAAACAAATCACTGTGGATGGCACAACAGGCACTATTACGGCACCAAATGCTACGATCAATGTAGTGAATACGAACACAGTTCAAGTTGGTGATGCTAATACAACAAATACGGCGGTAACCCCTGAAGGTGTCACTGTAACGACAAAACAACCAGATGGTACGGTAACATCCACTGTGATGATTAAAGATGGTACAGTGTCTGGCTTGACGAATACGAAATGGGATCCAACAAAAGTAACTGAGGCGGATCGTGGTAAAGCGGCTACACAAGGCCAAATGAAAGATGTATCTGATACATTACAAAAAGGTCGTGTATTTGCAGCTGATACTGGTGTATCGTCTACTACAGTGGCATTAGGAGATACATTAGCGATTAAAGGTGAAGCTAAGGGTGCATTAACAGATCACAATATTGGTGTAGAATTAACGGCAGCTAACGGCAAAACACCAGCTACCATGACAGTACGCTTGGCAAAAAATGTACAAATGAAAGACGGTTCTACGTCCTACAATTACTACTTGCCTGAGGTAATCACAAAACCTGATGGTACGAAGGACATCGCTAAGAACGCAGATGGAACTGTGAAATACCAAACAGATAAAGAAGGTAATCCGATTTCCATTGTCACTACCACTGTGAATGGAGAAGGTATAAGGATTGCTCCAGTGAAAGGCTTGAACAAACCATCCGTTAGCTTAACGGCAGATGGATTGGATAATGGTGGCAATGCGATTCATCATGTAGGACCGGGCACAGCAGCAGATGATGCGGCGACCCTTGGTCAAGTGGTGGCAGCAGCCAGCGCGGTGAGCCGTCAGGTGAACCAAACTGGGGCTCATGCAGCAGCACTAGCAGCGATGAATCCATTGAGCTATGATCCTCTTAAAAAATCCCAAGTCATGGCTGGATACGGCGCTTATAAAGGTAATAGTGCATTGGCACTCGGCGTGGCTCACTATGCTAACGAAGATACTCTATTCAACGTAGGGGTCAGCGTAGGCAATGGTGAAAACATGGTGAATGCAGGCATGACGTACCGATTTGGCGGCGAAGACAGCATGATCCCAGAACGTTACAAAGGCGGTCCAATTTCTTCTGTGTATGTAATGCAAGATGAAATTACAGCTTTGAAAGCAGAAAGTGCTAGAAAAGATGTAGAAAATGCTAAACAAGTTGCAGAGAATGAGGAAATGAAAGCACAAATTAAAATGCTTATCGAACGTGTAACAATGCTGGAAGCAAAAAAATAATACACCATACATGAGGTGAATGCCTTAGGGTATGACAAAAATGGACACTCAGTCGAAAGGCTGGGTGTCTTTTGTATGTGCTATATACAATCGATGAAAAGATAGATTTGAACATCTTTTGAAATAATCTTATCTTTCTTCATCTTACCTTCATGAAGATAGTGCATAATAGCTACATCGAAAAATATGAATAGATAATACTGCATAAATTTAACAAAACGTGCTATTCAAGTGAGTGAGGTTTAATTATAACTAAGTTGCATAAACCTTTGATAATTACCACATTGAAAACACATATATAACAGGTATAATTTAAGTGTATAAAATGTAGTAGGAATTATATAGTTGATTATAAAATGCACGAATGAGCGTTTGGTGGCGTTATCAAAGCGTGTAACTTATGATAAAATTAGGGGGGGGTAAATACTTCTTCCCTATATTTATTGTAAAAAGTGCATAAATTAATCAAAATAATAAGTATTGGTACTTTTCGATGTATTAGGTATAATACACAGGTTAATATGTGTGATTATGTAATAGGCCTATAAAGCTATATATAAGTGAAACACATGAAAAAACATTAAGTATGTAAATAACTAGCTAACAATGTATATTAGCTGGCATAACAAAAGTAGTTTTGTATAGTTATTTTTTATTGATTAGTACAACAGGAGGAAACATCACAAATGAACAAGTTATTCAAAGTTATTTGGAGCAAATCCAAGCAATGTTACATCGTAGTATCTGAAGTAGCAAAAAATACGACAGGTAAAAAGAAAATTGCTGTAGCTAGCGTGTTGGCAGCATTGATAGTGGGCGCACAAGTGGCAACGGTACAAGCAGCCATTCCAGAAGGGAATGCGTCAAATGGAGCGGCCCTGGCTATCGGTAACAATGTTAACGTCAGCAATGATAGTTCCACCGGTCTTGGTAAAGATATTGAAGTAACAAGACGGTTCGCGGTAGCTGTCGGATTTGGCGTTAAGGCCACTGCAGATAATGCTGTAGCAATTGGATCGGGTGCTCGATTTGGGACAATACAAGCCAATGGTAATGATAGTATTGCCATAGGAACTCGTGCAGAAGCAGGTATGCAAAGTTCTATCGCTATTGGTCGTTTGAGTCGTGCTGTTACAGGTGAAAAAGGCGTGGCCATCGGTAATGAAGCGGTGACAACGGCGCTGTCTGCCATTGCAATTGGTAATAAAGTGAATGCTACGAAGGATACTGCCATTAGTATTGGTAACGAATCCAACGCCACTGGAACAGCAGCAGCTGCCTATGGTAACAAAGCACAAGCAACAGCAGATAGCACAGTAGCAGTGGGTGATGGATCTAAAGCTACAGGCGCCAATGCTATAGCAGTAGGTAAATCCAGTGAAGCTTCACAAGATAGTGCATTGGCTGCTGGTAATGGTGCTAGTGCAACGGCGGCAGGCGCAATAGCAACAGGTAAAAGTGCGTCCGCTACTGGTGTACAATCCATCGCTATCGGTAGTTCCGGTGCTGATGCGAACGAAGCTCCAGCAGCGTCTGGCACACAATCTATCGCAATTGGTACAAAAACAGTAGCTAATAGTGGTAATGCTATTGCTATCGGTTCTGATGCAAAAGCAACAGGTGTTAGTGCAGTATCTATCGGTTTATCTACAGTAGCCAAAGAACAGGGTGCTACAGCTGTCGGTACAAATGTTAAAGTTGAAACTAACAAAGCGGTAGGTATCGGTTTCGATATTAACGTTCGTCAAGCAGGTGCTACAAATATTGGTTATAAATCTGATAATGATGCAAACCAAGCAGTAGCCATTGGTGCTCGAAATAGTGTGGCAGCGGATGCTCAATATGGTACAGCAGTAGGTTATTTCACACGAGTTACTGCTAAAAATGCTATTGCTATCGGTTCTAGTAACGACAATAACGGTAACAGCGATGCAGGTAAAGTATTAGCATCTGCTGAAAGTGCAGTAGCTATCGGTACATCTGCTCATGCAGAAGCAACTAGCGCAGTAGCAATTGGTACAAAAGCGAAAGCACAATTGGCTCACTCCGTAGCATTAGGTGAAGGTTCTACAACAACAGAGGCTGATGGCAATGCTACAACTGGTTACTTAACAAACGATGCTGTTAATAACACTGGTAATGGTATTATCTCCGTAGGTAATGGTGGCACTATCCTTCGTCGTATCACTAGCGTTGCTAGTGGTACAAATGATAACGATGCTGTGAACGTAAAACAATTGAAAGCATTACGTAACGCATCTCTAAGCACAATTTCAGTAGTAAATGGTGCTACATCTACAGACTTAGTGCCTAACACAACAGAAGGTGCTGCAGATGCTCATAAAGTAAAATTAGTTGCTGGCAAAAATATTACCTTAACGGCAAATGGAAATGCGGTAACAATCGCATCTAAGAGTGAAGTAAATTCCATTACCAGTGGTAATGATGATGCTATCTCTATCAATACAGGTGCAGATGGTAAAGTCAGTGTAACTCCTAACTTGGCGACTGATGTAAATGCAGCTGGCGATGCCAATAAATTGGTAACAGCTGGTAAAGTAAAAGAAGCATTAGCTGATAAAGTAGGCACAGCAAAATTAAATGAAGAATTAGCGAAAAAAGCGAATGCCGCAGATATCACTAATTTAACAAGTAATAAATTAGACAAAACTGCTGAATTACATGTGAAAAAAGGTACGTATGCTGTAGCTGATGATGGATCTGTAACATTGGACAAAGCAGATGGCACAGGCACTGTGAAAGCTGATGAAGCAGTAAAAATCACTGGTTTAGCAAGCAAAACTGCATTAGATAACTTAAAAACAGAAGTTGATAAAAAAGCAAGCAAAGCTGATTTAGATACGAAAATCGGTGAAGTTAATGCTGAATTAGCTACGAAAGTAAGTAATGATACTTTCAGAGACGAAATGGCTAAAAAGGCTGATTTAAAAGCCATAAGCGACTTGAAAGATGTATTGGCTGGTAAAGTAGATACTGCAGCACTTGATAAAATAGTAGCGGCCATGGGTAATAAAGTTGATGAAACTGAATTAAATGAACGTTTAAAAGCAGAAAAAGCTGAAAATGCAGCAGCTCTTAAAAAGGCTGTAGATGCTGCTAAAGCCACCTCTGATACGGGTGTGAGTGAGTTAAAAGCAGGCAAACTTGATAAAACGGCTGAATTACATGTTGTCAAAGGCGAATATGAAGTAGATACTGAAGGTAATGTAACTTTGAAAAAAGCTAATGGCGAAAATACTGAAGTCGCAGATGAGAATGTTGTGATCAAAGGTGTAGCGTCTAAAGCTAAATTAAAAGATGTAGCTGATAAAGTAACAGCAGCTGAAGGTGATATCACTACATTAAAAGAGGGCGTTAAAGAAAATAAAGACGGCTTAGCTGGGTTAACAACAAAAGTTGATGATGTTAAAGCAACTGCTGATAAAGCAAAAGACGATCTTGGTAAATTAACAACTAAAGTTAATACTCTTGACGGTAAAGTAGCTGAGCATGATACAAAACTTGAAGAAGTTGGAAATAAAATTGATGGTATCAAACAGGATATCGCTAATAACCTTGCAACTAATGACGCTGTAAATAAAAAATTAGATAATTTAAAAACTGAATTAGGTACTAACACAGTATTACATTTTGCAGGCGACAAAACGATCGATGACAAAGGTACAGCAGATGATACTGCGGATGATGACAATAGTGCATCTAAATTATCCTTGAACTTAAAAGATCAAACATTAAAAGTAAAAGGTACTACTGGCGAAATCGAAACAACAGCAAAAGGCGATACTATCACAGTTGGTTTATCTGATAAGGTGAAGGAAGATTTGGCTAAAATTGCTAAGCTTGGTGATACAACAGCTGATGGACGTGATGGTGCGAATGGTACAGCGAAAGATACTGGTTTAACTGGTCAAGATGGTTTGAATGGTAAAACATTAACAGACAAAGTGAATGCATTGCGTAATGGTGAAGCTGGTTCTGTCGTATACACTGATGCTGATGGTAAACGTTTAGTGAAAGCTAATGATGGTAAATATTACTTAGCTAAAGATGTAGATGAAGATGGTAACAAAGTGGGTTCAGCTAAAGCTGTAGAAGGCGATAACCTAAAAGCTAGTGTAGTGAATCCAGATGGTTCCACTAACCCAACTACATTATCCAACTTGAAAGATGGAAAAATTGCTGCTGGCTCCAAAGATGCTGTGACTGGTAACCAATTGCATGCAGCAAAAGATGAAGTTGCTAAATATCTTGGTGGTGGTGCAACTGTAGATGAAAATGGTAATGTAACAGAACCAACGTTTACAGTAAAAGATAAAGACAATAAAGACGTTCAGGCTCATACCGTAGGAGATGCTTTATCTACCATGAATGAACGCTTAAACAATGCTAGCTCTGCAGCAGCGGCTGATATTAAGCAGTTAAAAGATATGGATGGCTTAAGTGATAAAGGTAAAAATGCTATTAAAGATCTAGCAAAAGATGCTGTCGATGTTAAAGGTGATAAAAACATTACCGTTACTTCTACAATGGAAAATGGAGTTAAAACATTCCATGCAACATTGAGTGAAAGAATTACACTTGGTGGACATGATCCAAAAAATCCAGATGCTGATCATTCTGGAGATCCTGGTGTAGAAATTGATGGACACGAAGGTACAGTGACAGCTGGTAACGGCGTTAATGAAGTTAAAATGAATGGTGCTGATGGTACTATCACAGCTGGCAATGGTGAAAATGGAAACAAAGTTACTATCGACGGTAAAGATGGCAGTGTAACAGCTAAAAAAGGTGAGTTTGGTGCTCCATTAGATAAAGATGGAAAATTCGCTAATGAGAAGAGTCATACAACTATTGATGATAAAGGCTTGTCCACAGTATACAAAGATAAAGATGGTAAAGAATCCAAAGTAGAAATTGAAAAAGGTCGTCTAACAGCAGGTGCTCCGGTAAATGAAAAAGGAGAACCTAAAGAGGCAGGTACTGCTACAGCTATGGACAAAGACAATGGTTTCTCTGTAACATCTAAAGATAAAGACGGTAACGTATCTACAGTAGGTATCAACAACGGTCGTGTAAGTGCTGGTGATCCAGTAGATGAAAATGGTATTCCTAAAGCAGCAGGATCTGCTACATCTATGGATAAAGATGGCTTCTCCCTAGCAACTAAAGATAAAGACGGTAAAGTATCTAAAGTTGACATCAAAAATGGTGGTATCACAGCGGGTGCTCCAGTAGATGCAAACGGCATTCCTACAGAGAAAAATTCTACAGCAGTATCTATGGGTAAAGATGGCTTCTCTGTAATTTCCACAGACGAAACCGGTAAAGTGCTTACACCAATTACTATCAAAAATGGTAAAATCAGTGGTTTACAACCAGGTACTGCAGATACTGACGTAGCGACTGTTGGTCAAGTTAAAGAAGCGATTGGTAAAACAGCTGAAGTATTGGAAAAAACAGCTCAACGTGTTGACCAAGTTGGTGCACACTCCGCAGCATTAGCAGCATTGAACCCATTGAGCTACGATCCATTGAGAAAATCTCAAATCATGGCTGGCGTAGGTACATACAGTGGAAACCAAGCATTAGCATTAGGTCTTGCTCACTATGCAAATGAAAACTTAATGGTAACAGCTGGATTCACAATGGGATCTGGTAAGAGCATGGCAAATCTTGGAGCTACATATCGCTTCGGTAGTGGAGAACATGATGACCTTCCAGAACGTTACAAAGGTGGTCCAATCTCCTCCGTATATGTAATGCAAGATGAAGTGACAGCATTAAAAGCAGAAAACGCTGAAATGAAAGATCAAATTAAAATGCTTATGCAACGAATTGATATGTTAGCTAGTAAGTAACTAGAATCACAGGCAAATAGTGTGGCTCATAGATACTAGAATTTTCTAAACTAGCGTCTGGCATTTCAGTTTACGCACAAGCAAGGAAGAATACAAAAAATACCAAAAAGACACCTAGTCGAAAGACTGGGTGTCTTTTGTATGTACCATATACAGTCGATTGCTGAGATATATTAGAACAGCCCTTGAAATAATTTTATAGCTATTCATCTTATCTTCATGAAGATAGTGCATAACATTCACATCGAAAAATATGAATAAACGATACTGTATAAAATTAACAAAACGTGATATTTAAGTGAGTGAGGTTTAATTATAACTAAGTTGCATAAACTTTTGATAATTACCACATTGAAAAACATATATATAACAGGTATAATTTAAGTGTATAAAATACAGTAGGAGTTATATACTTGATTAGAAAGGGTACGAATACAGGTTTGATGATATTATCAAAATGTGTAACTTATGATAATAATAGGGGGGGGGTGAACACTTATTTCCTATATTTATTGTAAAAAATGCATAAAACAATCAAAATAAGTATTGATACTTTTCGATGTATTGGGTATAATATACTAAACAATATGTGTGATTGTGTAATAGGCCTATAACCTATATATAGTGAAACACATGAAAAAACATTAAGTATGTAAACAACTAGCTAACAATGTATATTAGCGGGCATAACAAAAGTAATTCCGTATAGTTATTTTTAGTGATTAGTACAACAGGAGGAAACATCACAAATGAACAAGTTATTCAAAGTAATTTGGAGCAAATCCAAGCAATGCTACATCGTAGTATCTGAAGTAGCAAAAAACACAACCGGCAAAAAGAAAATTGCTGTAGCTAGCGTATTGGCAGCATTGACAGTGGGTGCACAAGTAGCAACGATTCAAGCGGCAATTCCAGAAGGTACAAGAAACAGCGGTGGATCTTTAGCATTGGTAAATAGCGCTACAGCGACTGGTGCTGGTGCGGTGGCAATTGGTGACACAGCAACAGCAGGTGCTACTAATGCTCTTGCAGCGGGTTCTAACACTACGGCTGCTAGTGGTGGATCGTTAGCCCTTGGTAATAATTCTAAAGCTACTGGTGTAGATGCAGTAGCCGTAGGTTCTGGCGCGTATGCAAAAGAACATGGTTCTGTTGCACTTGGTAACAATGTTAGAGTAGAAACAAATAAAGCAGTCGGTGTAGGTTACGATATTAGCGTACAAAGAGCAGGTGCTACGAACATTGGTTATATTTCTGCCGTTGAGGCGAACCAAGCTACTAGTATCGGTGCACGAAATAATATTGGAGCTGATGCACAATATGGTAGTGCGTTAGGTTATTTCGTAAAAGTAACTGGTAAAAATGCCGTAGCTATCGGTTCCAGTAATGATAACAGAGGTAACAGTGATTCAGGAAGAACATTAGCGTCTGGAGTAAGTGCGGTAGCCATCGGTACATCTACTCATGCGGAAGGAACACACTCTCTTGGTATGGGTACTTTTGCAGCAGCAACAGCTGAAAACTCAATCTCCTTTGGTACAAGTTCATCCGCTAGTGGTGTGCAATCCATTGCTATCGGTAGTGCTATGAGAGGCGCAGATGCTCCTAATGCATCTGGCACACAATCCATTGCGATCGGTACAAAAACATCTGCTAACTCTGGCAATGCTCTTGCTATGGGTTCCACAGCAACAGCATCTGGTGTAGCTGCTACGGCTATCGGTAATGATGTATTAGCAAAAGAAGAAGGCGCTACAGCTATTGGTGATCAAGTTAAAGTAGAAACAAATAAAGCAGTAGGTATTGGTTATCAAATTAACGTTAAAAAAGCTGGCTCTACTAATGTTGGTTATACATCTGACGTTTTTGCAAATCAAGCGCTTAGCGTGGGTGCTCGAAACACAGTAGAAGAAAATGCACAATACGGTACTGCACTTGGTTATTTCGTAAAAGTAACTGGTAAAAACGGTGTAGCTATCGGTTCCAGTAACGATAACAACGGAAACAGCGATGAAGGTAGAACATTATCTTCCGCAGATAGTGCAGTAGCAATCGGTACATCTGCTCATGCAGAAGCAACTAGCTCCGTAGCAATTGGTACAAAAGCGAAAGCACAATTGGCTCACTCCGTAGCATTAGGTGAAGGTTCCACAACAACAGACGCTGATGGCAATGCTACGACTGGTTACTTAACAAAAGATGCTGTGAATAATTCTGGTAATGGTATCATCTCCGTAGGTAATGGTAGCAACATTGTTCGTCGTATCACTAGCGTTGCCAGCGGTACAAATGATAACGATGCAGTGAACGTAAAACAATTGAAAGCATTACGTAATGCATCTCTAAGCACAGTAACAGTAGTAAACGGTGCTACATCTACAGACTTAGTGCCTAATACAACAGAAGGTGCTGCAGACGCTAATAAAGTAAAACTAGTAGCAGGTAAAAACATCACGTTAACAGCAAATGGTAACTCTGTAACAATCGATGCCAAAGGTGGAGCAGGTTCCATTACAAGTGCCAATAGTGATGCTATCTCTGTCGATACAAGTGCAGATGGTAAAGTAACAGTTACTCCTAACTTGGCATCCAGCGTGAATGCAACTGGCGATGCCAATAAATTGGTAACAGCTGGTAAAGTAAAAGAAGCCTTAGCTGACAAAGTAAGCAACGACAAATTAAATACAGAATTAGCGAAAAAAGCAAATGCTGCTGATGTAACTAATTTGACAAACAATAAATTAGATAAAACTGCTGAATTACACGTAAAAAAAGGTACATATGCTGTAGCTACTGATGGATCTGTAACATTGGACAAAGCAGATGGTACAGGTACTGTGAAAGCTGATGAAGCAGTAAAAATTACTGGTTTAGCAAGCAAAGCAAAACTAGATGAATTGAAAACTGCTGTTGACGGTAAAGCTGATAAATCTTATGTAGACACTGAGCTTGGCAAAAAAGCTAGCAAAGATGATTTGACCGCAGCGTTGGCTGATAAAGTAAGCACAGCAAAATTAAATGAAGAATTAGGCAAAAAAGCAAATGCTTCTGATATTACTAACTTAACAGCTGATAAAGTAAGCAAAGCAGACGAATTGCATGTGAAAAAAGGCACATACGATGTATCTGATGCTGGTACTGTAACTTTGAAAAAAGTAAATGGTACTGGTGCTGAAGCAGCAACAGAAGATGTTATCATCCAAGGTCTTGCAAAAAAAGCTGATATTACTGCGATTAACACAGAATTAGCTAAAAAAGTAAGCAAAGACGATTTCGCAGCCGAGAAAGACCGTGTGAATACTGAGCTTGGTAAAAAATTAGATACGGCTACATTTGAAGCAGAAAAAGCAACATTGGCAACGCGTGATGACATCAATTCATTGAAAGATGTAATCGCTAATAAACTTGATAAAGATACTGCTGATAAATTTATCAACGGTATGAGTAACAAAGTATCCACTGAAGATTTAAATAAAAAATTAGCAGCTGCAGATAAAGCTAATGACGATAAATTAACGGCAGCTAAAGAAGAATTAAACAATGCGATCACAAATGCAACAGCTGATAAAGTAAGCAAAGCAGACGAATTGCATGTAGCTCCAGATACTTACGAAGTAGATCAAACAGCTGGTACTGTTACATTACGCCAAGAAAATGGCTTGAATGAACCAAAAGCTGATAAAAACTTCACAATTTCTGGTATTGCAACTAAAAAAGATGTGACTGATTTAACAACTCAAATCAATGCAAAAGCAGATGCAGCAGATGTAAATGCAAAATTGGCTGAAAAAGCAGATAAATCCTATGTAGATACTGAGCTTGGTAAAAAAGCAGATAAAGATGCATTAGATACGTTAACTGAAAAAGTAAATGGCAAAGCTGATGCAGCCGCTCTTACTACAATGGGCGAGAACAAATTGGATAAAACTGCTGAGTTACACGTTGTCAAAGGCGAATATGAAGTAGATGGCGATGGCAATGTAACGTTGAAAAAAGCAAATGGTGAAAACGCTGAAGTAGCAGATGAAAATGTTGTGATTAAAGGTGTGGCATCCAAAGCTAAATTAAAAGAAGTAGCTGATAAAGTCACTGAAGCTGAAGGTAAAATCACTGGCTTAGAAGGAACTGTAGCAGACCACACTGAAAAATTAGGTAAACTTGATGAAAAGTTAACTGATGTAAAAGCTCTTGCAGACGACAATAAAGGCAAAGTTGATGGCTTGAAAACTCGAGTTGACGGTATTGATGGTACATTAGCTGATCATACAGCTAAACTTGCAGAGACTGATAATAAAATTGACGGCATCAAACAAGATATTGCCAATAACCTTGCATCTAATGCAGCTGTAGATAAAAAATTAGATGATTTAAAAACTGAGTTAGGTACTAACACAGTATTACATTTTGCTGGCGATAAAACTATCAATGATGGCGGTACAGCAGATGATACTGCGGATGATGACAATAGTGCAACTAAATTGTCCTTGAACTTAAAAGATCAAACATTAAAAGTAAAAGGTACTACTAACGAAATCGAAACAACAGCAAAAGGTGATACAATCACTGTAGGTTTATCTAAAGCTGTTAAAGATGATTTGGCTAAATTGGCGGGTCTTGGCGATACAACATCTGAAGGTCGTGATGGTAAAGCAGCAGCAGGTGTGGCAGCTGATGCTCCAACTGCAACAGCAGCTGATAAAGGTATCACTGGTCAAGATGGCTTGAACGGCAAAACATTAACTGAAAAAGTAAATGCATTGCGTAATGGCGAAGCTGGTCCTCTAGTGTACACAAATGCTGAAGGTAAACGTCTAGTGAAAGCTAATGATGGCGAGTACTACTTGGCAGATGAAGTTGATAAAGATGGTAATAAAAAAGGTGCAGCTACACCAGTAACTGGTGATGATATCCGCGCAAGTGTAATGAATCCAAATGGCAAAGATGAGCCAACTACATTATCCAACTTAAAAGATGGAAAAATTAAAGCTGATTCCAAAGATGCTGTGACTGGTAACCAATTGCACAAAGCGGCTAATGGATTAGCAGAAGCTCTTGGCGGTGGCGCTGCTGTTGGTGAAGATGGAACTATCACAGCTCCTACATACAACTTGACAGATAAAGATGGTCAACCTGTTGCTAAAAATAATGTAGGCGATGCGTTAACTCTTCTCAATGATCGCTTAGACCATACTGCAGCTGGAGCAGCGGCGGATATTGAAAAATTGAAAAACCTAGAAGGTCTTACCGTTGAAGGGGAAAAGAAACTTAAAAAATTAGCAGGTGATGCTGTTGATGTTAAAGGTGACAAAAATATTACTATTTCTTCTACAATGGAAGATGGAGTTAAAACATTCCATGCTACATTGAGTGAAAAAGTTACACTTGGTAAACACGATGCAAATGATCCTAATGGAAATCATTCCGGAGATCCTGGTGTAGAACTTGATGGACACGAAGGAACTATCGTAGCTGGTGATCCAGACGGCAATACAGCTGTTAAAATCAATGGTGCTAATGGAACTATCACAGCTGGCAATGGTGAAGATGGAAATAAAGTTACTATCGATGGTACAAAAGGCAGCGTAACAGCTAAAACTGTAACAGCAAAAGATGGTGAGTTCGGTGCTCCAATAGCTGAAAATGGTGCTCCAGCTGAAGATGGTAAAAATAACACAAAAATTACTGAAGATGGTATTTCTGTAGTAGGTAAAGGTAAAGATGGTAAACCAGCTACAGTAGGTATCAAAGACGGTCGTGTAACAGCTGGTGATCCAGTAGATAAAGACGGCATTCCTACAAAAGAAGGCTCTGCTACATCTATGGATAAAGATGGCTTCTCCGTAGCAACTAAAGGTAAAGACGGTAAAGACTCTAAAGTGGACATCAAAAATGGTGGTATCACAGCAGGTGCTCCAGTAGATGCAGAGGGTAATCCTACAAAAGAAGGTACTGCTACATCTATGGACAGAGATAAAGGTTTCTCCGTAACATCTAAAGATAAAGACGGTAACGTATCTACAGTAGGAATCAACAACGGTCGAGTAAGCGCTGGTGATCCAGTAGGTCAAGATGGCATTCCAACAAACGCAGGATCTGCTACATCTATGGATAAAGATGGCTTCTCCGTGGCAACCAAAGATAAAGACGGTAAAGTATCTAAAGTAGACATCAAAAATGGTGGTATCACAGCTGGTGTTCCATTAGATAAAGATGGTAACCCTGCAGATAATGGTACTTCATCAGTAGCTATGGGTAAAGATGGATTCTCCGTAACATCTAAAGATAAAGACGGTAATGTATCCACTATTACTATCAAAGACGGTAAAATCAGTGGTTTACAACCAGGTACTGCAGACACTGACGTAGCAACTGTTGGTCAAGTGAAATCCGCTATCGGTAAAACTGCTGAATTAGTGGAAAAAACTTCTCAACGTCTTGACCAAGTAGGTGCACACTCTGCAGCATTGGCAGCAATGAACCCATTAAGCTACGATCCATTGAGAAAATCTCAAATCATGGCTGGTATCGGTTCCTATGCTGGTAACCAAGCATTAGCATTAGGTATTGCACACTATGCAAATGAAAACTTCATGGTTAATGCAGGATTTACAATGGGATCTGGTAAGAGCATGGCAAATCTTGGCGCAACATATCGCTTCGGCAGTGGAGACCATGATGACCTTCCAGAACGTTACAAAGGTGGTCCAATCTCCTCCGTATATGTAATGCAAGATGAAATTGCAGAATTGAAAGCAGAAAATGCTAGAAAAGATGCAGAAAATGCAGAAATGAAAGCACAAATTAAAATGCTTATGCAACGCATGGGTATGGCATAAAAACTAAATAACAATAGTTAAAAGTTAACTATGCATACCAAAAAGTGGGTACCAACGTCGAAAGACGTGGTACCCACTTTGCGTATCTTCATGAAGAAAAAATAGAAAATATCACCTAAAAGTGTTAGAATAGAGTCAAATTATATTCTGTATTAATTATAATGTATGAAATATTATTGGATTTAGGAGGCTATGATGAATACAGAGGATACAAAAAAAATTGAAGTTATTACTAGTGAGAATAATAAAGAATTAGAGAAAAAACTTAAAGAACTTTCAGAAGAGTTGATTATAGAAAACTATGAATTATATAAAGAATTAGAGAACTGCTAATGCATGCAATTATTCATCTATTATTACAAGATATACTGAACTTTCATTCTGACTTGGAAAGGCAGTTTGTCTTATTGCCTGGAATACGGAATATTGGATTACTAGAGTCAGCTTTCTCTACAGCATTTCAATCTTTTGGAGGATGTGATTTATATCCTACGGTATATGAAAAAGCAGCACAATTATGTAGAGGAATAGCAAAGAACCATCCATTTATTGATGGAAATAAGAGAACCGCTTTACATTGTATGTTTATATATTTAAAAGCTAATGGATATATAATTAATGCTACTCTAGAAGAAAAGAAATTTTTAATTATTGATATAGCATCTGGTGAGAAGTCTTATGAAGACGTTGTTAATTGGCTTCGTATATATGCAGAGAAAATATGAACAATAACGTGTTTCTATCTAAGGAAGAAATATCATAACGAAAAATAGAAAATATCCCTCAAAAGTGCTAGAATGAAAACAAATGATATTCTGTATAAATAATATATTGGAAAGGAGTTTCTATGGCAATCGAGATTGGACAAGTGGGTATGGCTACGGTGGTAGTGGAAGCTAATAATACAGCGGAGTACATGGGTAGTGGTACCTTACCTGTGTTTGCAACACCTGCGATGGTGGCATTGATGGAGAAAGCAGGCTATACTGGGATTCAAGGTGATTTAGGAGACGGTGAAGGATCCGTGGGGATTCGCATGGAAACAAGCCATGAAGCAGCTAGTCCATTAGGTGCAACTATAACTGCAATGGCAACAGTAGTAGCTGTTGACGGTAGAAAAGTAACCTTTGAGGTAGTGGCTAAAGAAGGTGAAAAAGTTATCGGTCGTGGTACACATGAACGTTTTATTATTAATAATGAGAAATTCATGGCCAAAATCGTCACTGGCTAGTCTATGAAGTCTGTGGCGTTCTAGCTTAATAAGTGTAAGGAAAGAGCACGATACATTCCTTCGCAAACTGATCCTACGGTAGGTTTGCTACGGAACATATCGTGCTCTTTTAGTGCTTTCCTGTATACTTAAAAGAATGCCACAGACATTCTACGTCTAACGGCGTTCCTTAAAGATTAAATTTGTATTTTGACATTAGTAGTTCAAATCATTGATTTATGTAAATAGTCAATGAAAACGCCTAACGAATGAGGTTTTGCACACCTCAATACGTTAGGCTATTTCAATTCTAGTACCTTGAGATGAGCCTAACGCCTCGACACGTTATTGGCTCTCTTTTGTTATGTCTAGTATACCGTACTTTCAACGGTATGCCAAATTATTTACTAGTGATACGACGCAAAATCGGGATTAATAGCAAGGCTACTAAGATGCCGATGCCGCTGGTTAGGAAGGATGCTGGTAGTCTTGTCACGGCAGCCATATAGCTCTCTAATACGACCCACCATGCCACGAAGTAACCTGCTGCTGTCCAGATGGCACCGACTAACATGGCTAATAGGATACGAGGGGTAGATACGGAACGAGCCGGAACGGTAGGTCTCCAACCTACTGTTAATACACCTACGATCACACCGGCTAGTCCTTTGATTACGATAGAGAATAAGGTGTATTGGGAGTGCCCCATGATGAGGTCAAAAATGCCAGATCCGATGGCTCCAGCGAGTCCTGCATAGAATCCACCAAAGACAGATGCCATAGAGAATAGTGCTGCGGTTCCTAAGTGTACCATAGCGCCGGTTGGCAATGGAACTTTTATAGTCGTAAATACAATGCATAGGGCGGATAATAATCCAATGTAGATAATATCTTTTGTTGTGGATTTGGAGTGAGGATTGTGTGTTGGATACTGTATATTTTGAGGAGCTGTAGGTTTGTTACTTTGAGCAGCTTCTTTTTTTGTTTTGTAAGTATTCATAAAATCTCCTTATTGTGGATCTGGAATAGAAATTAAACGATCTAATAGCAACTCAAGGGCTAAGCCATCACGTAAGGAACCGATTTCCTCGTGAGTGAACTTCACTGCCTCTGTGGTAAATTGGCCTGCAATGCGAGATGCTTCTTCCGGTGTGTAGCCACGTAATACGAGGGCTGTTAAGATAGCTGTGAAAGTATCTCCTGTTCCATGGGCTTTCACCTGTACTAATGGATTGGATACCCATGTGATGGTGTCTGTGCTGCCACGATAAACGGCAATGAGTGCAGAATCTTCAGATGGTAAGCTAGATAGGACTACATACTCAGGCCCTTGTGCATGCAAACGACGACACATATCATAGATCACGGCTTCTGATTGAGGCGTTGGATCATAAGGAATGTCTAAGAGGAAGCAAGCTTCTGTATAGTTAGGTTTAATCATATATGCTTTGGTGATGAGCTTGCGCATTTCTTTCACCATTTCGTCGTTATAGATAGAATAGAGTTTGCCATCATCTGCCATCGCAGGGTCTACTACGACTAGTTTGCCCTTGCCGAATCGTTCGATGGCATCTTCTACGAGGTGAATTTGCTCTGGCGATGCAAGGAATCCGCTTTGAATGGCATCGAAGGTGATGTCATTTTTGTTCCAACAGTTGTAGAAACTTTCAAGATGATCAGTAATGTCCACCAATTCAAAGTTAGGATATTCTAAATGATTGCAAAGTACCGCTGTTGGTAAAGGAATCGGTTGGCACCGCAAAGCGCTCACCAAAGGAATAAATACGGTTAAGGAACAGCGGCCCACAGAACTCATATCTTGAATGGATAAAATAGTTGGTACATGCTTCATAGTAAGGTCTCCTTTTCGATAGAGAATATTAAATTGCACATGTAAAGTGACTAGTTGATAACTAGGATTACAATCAGTATAACCTGTTTTGTGTCATGCGTAAATGCACAGAAAAGATAAAAATGATAGGACAGAAACTTAAAAACTAGAAATTATTTCCATGTTAACGTATAATAAAAAGATACATAACGATAGTTTGGAGAATGAATATGAGTGTTTTAACAGTAACTAATGTAACCCATGGATTTGGGGCAAGACAAATATTAGATGATGCATCCTTTCGTTTGTTGAAGGGTGAGCACGTAGGGCTAATCGGCGCTAACGGTGAAGGTAAGTCAACGTTTTTAAATATTATTACAGGACACTTGATGCCCGATGAAGGGAAAGTGGAATGGTCCAACCAAGTGACGGTAGGATATTTAGATCAGCATAGCGTCCTAGAAAAAGGAATGACCATTCGAGATGTATTGCGAGGAGCCTTTGATTCTCTGTATGGCATTGAACAACAATTGCAAGATGCCTATTTAGAAATGGGCGATTGTTCGGATGATAGAATGAATGAGCTCATGGAGCTTACCGGTGAATGGCAAGAGATGTTAGAGCAACGTGGTTTCTATGAAATCGATGCTACCATAGAGCGAACTGCCCAAGGCTTAGGGCTGATGGATATTGGTCTTGATCGTGATGTGATGGATTTGAGCGGCGGTCAACGGACGAAGGTATTGCTCACAAAGTTGTTATTAGAGCAACCTACTATTTTGTTGTTGGATGAACCGACGAACTATTTGGACGTAGATCATATTAAATGGTTACAAAATTATTTACAAAACTATGAAAATGCCTTTATCTTAATCTCTCATGATGTGGAGTTCTTAAACTCTGTTGTCAATGTAATTTATCATATCGAGCAAGCACAGCTTACAAGATACACTGGCGATTATTACCAATTCTTAGCGGCTTATGAAGTGAAAAAGCAACAAGCTTTACGCGCTTACGAGCGTCAACAACAAGAAGTAGCAGATATGAAGGATTTCATTCAACGCAACAAAGCTCGTGTAGCTACTCGTGGTATGGCGAATTCTAGAGCGAAGCGCCTAGAAAAAATGGAAATCTTAGAGAAACCACAAGAAAAGATAAAACCATCCTTTGGATTTAAAGAAGGGCGCACTCCGAGTCGTTTTATCGTGGATGCGAAGGACCTTGTGTTGGGATATGATGAACCGTTGACAAGACCTGTAGAAGTGGTCATCGAACGAGGTAAGAAAATCGCCATCCAAGGTGTGAATGGTTTAGGAAAAACGACTTTATTAAAAACTTTATTGGGCATGATTCCTGCTCTATCAGGACAGATAGAAAAAGGAGAATTTTTACAAATTGGTTACTTTGCCCAAGAAGATAGCCGAGATAATTCGAAAACAGCCTTGGATTATATTTGGGATGCCTACCCATCCTTAACGAATTCAGAGGTGCGTGCAGCCCTTGCTCGTTGTGGACTTACCAATGAGCATATTACGAGTCAAATGCGTGTGCTATCTGGTGGTGAAAATGCAAAAGTTCGTCTATGTAAATTGATGCAAGAGTCTTATAATGTACTTGTCTTGGACGAACCGACAAATCATCTAGATGTAGACGCGAAGGCAGAATTGGCGCGGGCATTACAGGCTTTCAGAGGTACGATTGTTCTCGTTTGCCATGAACCAGAATTTTATGAATCTTGGGTGACCGATATTTGGACCATCGAAGATTGGACAACAAAGATTATTTAGGAGATGACTATGAAAGAACAAGCCGTAGCCGGTGTGCGACAGCTATTAGAGGGGCTTGATATCGATCTTGATACACAAGGAATGACGGATACGCCTAACCGCGTAGCTACCTTATTTGAAGGCTTGTTTTCTGGACGTCACAAAACCGGAAAAGAGGCCTTAGGCGGTGTATATCCCACGGAGCATACAGGCCTTGTATCGGTGAATCATATACCCTTTTATTCGATTTGCGAACATCATTTGATGCCGTTCTATGGAAAAGTGCACATTGTGTATCAACCACGGGATGGTAAAGTGTTTGGCTTAGGCCGTTTGAAAGCCTTAGTGGATGTATTTGCTAAGCGGCCGCAATTACAGGAACGATTGACCCATGATATTGCTACATCTTTAGTAGAAGATGGAGATGCGTTGGGAGCGATGGTGATGGTGGAAGCCACACATTTATGCATGCTTATGAAAGGTGAAGTAGCACAAGAAACGGTAGCGAAAACAATCGTCGCCACCGGTATATTAGAACCCGTGGGAACCGTACGGGAAGAAGCGTTGGTGTTATTAGGAGGTAACGATCATGTTTAAGTACCGCAAGTACAATTGGCAAGATGGCAAACAATTAGAGCTAAAAGATCGCACATTGATTATGGGTATCTTGAATGGTACTCCTGATTCCTTTTCCGATGGTGGTCGTTATAACACTTCTGAAACAGCTGTAGCGCATGCAAAAGAAATGATACAGCAAGGCGCAGATATCCTCGACGTAGGGGTAGAATCGACACGCCCAGGGCATACACAAATTTCTGTAGCAGAAGAAATTCAGCGCATGCAAGACATTTTATTGCCTGTCTTGGAGGTAGCAACAGTACCTGTTTCTGTAGATACGTATCGTGCAGAAACAGCTGATTTTGCCTTGTCTCATGGGGCTCATATCTTAAACGATATTTGGGGCTTAAAATATGATAAAGATATGGCGGCAGTAGCGGCAAAATACGATGTGCCAGTGATTATTATGCACAATCAAAACACCACAAATTATGATGATATCATCGACGATATGAAAGCATTCTTTTTCTCATCTGTGGACTTAGCCTTGAAAGAAGGCGTAAAACCACAAAATATATGGCTTGACCCAGGCATTGGCTTTGGTAAAGACTATGCCCAAAATGTGGAAGTGATCCAACGGTTGGGTGAGATTACTGTTTATGAATATCCTGTGTTATTAGCGCCTAGTCGTAAGCGTTTTATCGGTACGATTTTAAATGACCTGCCAGCACAAGAGCGGGATGAAGGAACGGTAGCGACTTGTATTACGGGCATGATTCAAGGTGTTGACATGGTGCGTGTACACAATGTAGAAATGCATAAACGAGCTATCACGGTGGCAGATGTGCTATTACGAGGTGAGTGATGGACAGAATTAATTTGTGCAATATGGCGTTCTATGGTTACCATGGTAATCTAGCCAGTGAAAATGAGTTAGGACAACGTTTCTTCGTAGATATTTCCATGGCCTTAGATCTTTCCAAAGCGGGTCAATCTGATAACTTAGAAGATTCTATTAATTATGCTGAGATTTATGAGCGTACAAAACAGATTGTGGAAGGTAAGCCCCACCGTTTGATTGAGCGAGTAGGGACATTAATTGCGGAAGCCATTTGGGGACACTATGAAGGGCTCATAGGTCTGTCTGTGACAGTGCGTAAACCAGAGGCACCGATTCCTGGTCTTTTTGACCATGTAGAAGTTGTCATTACACGAGGACACATATAATGTATACCTATTATATTGGCATTGGTTCTAATCTAGGCGATCGCGAAAATTATTTGTCATTTGCTATTTCAGAATTGACAAATACAGAAGGGGTTCACAGTGTGGTTCATTCTAGCTGGATAGAAACACCACCTTGGGGACCAGTAGAACAAGGTCCATTTTTAAATGGTATTGTGAAAGTAGTCTCTAGTATTGAACCAGCAGATATGTTAGATACTATATTGCATATTGAGCGATTAGCAGGAAGACAGCGAGAGATTCATTGGGGACCAAGAACATTAGATTTAGATATCGTTTGGATAGAAGATACACAAGGATATATGGTTCGAGTGAATGAACTTAGGTTAGTAGTACCTCATCCGTATTTTTGGGAACGCTTATTTGTGTTAGAACCTTTGCAAGAGGTATATCCAGACTTCTTGTATCAGGGGGTTCCGATTCGTGTACGATTAGAGGAATTACGAAGTGTAGAGTCCTAACTAGAACTACTATCCCTAAGGGGGATAGCTTTCAAACGTTGTATAACTAACATTTCCTGACCATAGGAAATGCATACATAGATAAGGAGCAGAATAGATGGGTTCTTTTTTTAGAAGAGGATGGGTAAAGTTCATCCTTCTCATGTTTATATTTACAGTGGTCACATCGCCAGTAGTGGTTCTCTTTGGGCCCTTTGATAATATTAAACGCACAGTGGTAGGAGCCATATTGCGGTCTCGTCATCCACAATATATTACGTGGTTGTTTAGTCCAGAGGAAATACAAAATATCGTAGGTACCGTAGGGACTGGTGAAAGTCAGGAGTTGTTTAGCTTCGATGTGAAGGATGATACTTCCTTGAATCTACGTAAAATTGAGTCTACACGATACACAGGATTTTTATTAGAAATCCCAGATCCTAGACGTATTCAAGTGGCTACGGCTCCGCATTTAAATGAAAAAGGAGAAACCACTAGTAATATTGCTCGCTTGAATGGAGCTGTGGCAGCCATTAATGGCGGTGGATTCCATGATCCGAATGGGACTGGTACAGGTCGTTCTCCTTATGGTTTTATTTTGCATGATGGAGAATACGTGATTGGTAAAGATGTAGGACCTGATGAAGAAGTTGATTTTATCGGTTTTACAAAGTCTGGTAACTTGATTGCAGGAACGTATAATAAGCGGGAATTAAAAGAAATGGGAGCCAAAGAAGGCCTTACATTTGGGCCTCCATTGATTGTGAACGGCAAAAAGATGATCACTGATGGAGACGGTGGCTGGGGTATTGGACCTCGTACTGCCATTGCGCAAAAGAAAGATGGTACCGTATTATTTTTAGTTATCGATGGACGTCAAGCTTACTCTGCAGGGGCCACATTACGTGATGTGCAGGATATCTTGTACCAAGAAGGCGCTGTGATTGCGGCCAATTTAGATGGTGGTTCCAGTACCACATTGTATTACAATGGAAAAACTGTGAATAAACCAGCAGATTTATTAGGTGAACGGATGATTCCTACTGTATTTATCGTAAAATAGGAGAGTCTATGAATACGTTTGGAAAAGTAACAACAGCCTTTTTGTTAGGCTTAGTTTTACAAGGTGGTATCTATGTATACTTAGACCAAGTATATTTGGCACCCACCACGCACTTTCAGGTGACAAATGGAGAAGAAGTAGATAAGAATTTCCCTGACGTAAAAGAAGGGACTCGCTATTATTCTCATGACCATAAGTATATGGCGGTAGTAGAGCAAAATAAAGTTGACATTTATACAGCGGGTAAAGAAGCCCCTGTGACGTTAGATTTAAAAGAACGTGAAGTGTCGTATTTTGAATGGATGTCAGACCGTAATTTGGCCATTGTAGGGTTGTATGGCGGTCATCACAATGATATTGTACTGGCTCGTATTGATCCAGAGGCGCCAGACCATGAAATTGATACGACTATTAATTCGGTGCCAGCGGGATCTCGCATTACAGATGTGGCCTACTCCGCAGCGACCAATGTGGTGTATATGAAAGTTCGTGTCGGTGATGGGGCGTACCGTGTATATCGGACGGATGCTAACTATGATACTCGCCGTGTATATATGCAAGCCTCTGATATCGGGCGTATTGGCATGTTTTATAATGAAGATCGCTTCTTCTATGATAATGCTCGTACAGGTGATGTGTTTATGTTCAACGGCACAGAAGGTGGTTGGCGTGCCATCAACCCACCGGGTAAATTCCGATTGATCGGTGTTACACAGGGCCAACAGATCTACATTGTAAAAGTGGATGACAAAAATAGAGCATTAGAAGCCTATGAAGGTAAGCTAGGGGTAGGGTTTAATAAAATTTATACCTACGATAACCCAAAAGAATTAACAGAAATTACTGTTGAGTCTATTTTAAAGGATAAAGAAGCGGGAAACGGTAGCCAATCTGGGGATAAGAAAAAACAATAGATGAATTTATGCAATGAGAAAATTCACTATTTTTAGAAAAAGCTATAACAATTAGTCATAATAAAAACAAAATTTTACATAATATATGAAAAGGAAGTCATACAATGGCAAAATTTAAAATTCAAAAAGGCTTAAGCGATGCAGATATGATGAAAGGGTTTCAGGAACAAGAAACATTTGAAACTGCTATATTGAAAGATGATGCCACTACAGTGCGCAAAGCGAACAACAAGCCTAACCCTGCAAAAACGGATGATGATTTTTATCAAGAATTTTTAACCGAGCGGATAAAAACAGAAATTGGCAAGCTCTTACTAGCTATTAAGATGGATTACTACAAAGAAGACGTAAAAGATTTTTCTATCCAAGTCAAAAGAAATGGGAAGGATATTGTCTTAGAGACGTCTCCCAAAAAGGTTAAATAAGTCGTCGCTGTTGACAATTGATATCGTTAAAAAATACTTAAAATCCCCCTAAAATAGTGGAAAAACATGGAAGCATATCGATAAAATTCATATGACTAAAAAGCATGTAATTTGGTTGACAAATATCACATTTAGTAGTCTAATATAGTTATGTACATTTACATGAGATAACTTAGACTCATGTATTTAATAATTCCCCTTCCATCGAGAGGAAACGTCTTGATAGGAAAGGGTCAATGTGAAGGAGAAGGATTATGAGTGCAAAAAGAGTAAGATTAGTTGAAACAGTTCTTCGTGATGGTCATCAATCTATTTTGGCTACGCGTATGCGCATGAAACACATGCTTCCAGCATTACAACAATTAGATGAAATTGGTTATGATGCATTAGAGTGCTGGGGCGGTGCTACATTTGATAGCTGTATTCGTTTCTTGGACGAAAACCCTTGGGAACGTCTTCGTACTTTAAAAGCAAACTTAAAAAATACACCTCTACAAATGTTGCTTCGAGGCCAAAACTTATTGGGTTACAAACATTATGCAGATGATGTTGTAGAAGCTTTCGTTCGCAAAGCAAAAGAAAACGGTATGGACCGTATCCGTATTTTTGACGCATTGAATGATCCTCGCAACATGCGTGCAGCTATCGAAGCTGGTAACAAAGCTGGTGTTCATGTACAAGGTACAATGGTTTACACAATCAGCCCAGTTCACACAAATGAAAGCTTCGTAAAAGTAGCTCGTGAATTAAAAGAAATGGGTATCGATTCCCTTTGTATCAAAGATATGTCTGGCTTGTTAGCTCCATATGATGCAGAATCCTTAGTAAAAGACTTACGCAAAGAATTCGGCGACAAATTCGATATCGATTTACACAGCCATTTCACTTGTGGTTTAGCATCTGCTACTTACTTAAAAGCAGTAGAAGCTGGCGTTGATATCATCGACACTGCATTGAGCCCATTCGGTCATGCAACTAGCCAACCAGCAACTGAATCTATCGTAGAAATCTTCAAAGGCACTCCATATGACACTGGTTTAGACCTTGCTAAAATGCGTGAATTAGCTACATACTTCCGTGGCGTTCGTAAAGAAATCGCTGATGAATTTGGCTTAACTCCAGCTCATGAAGTATTGCCAGAAGTTCGTCATTACCAAATCCCTGGCGGTATGTTGTCCAATACTCAAAACCAATTGAAAGAAATGGGTATGGCTGACAAATTCTTCGACGTAATGGATGAAATGCCACGCGTTCGTGAAGATCTTGGCTTCCCTCCATTGGTAACTCCAACATCCCAAATCGTTGGTACAATGGCTATGATGAACGTATTGTTCCAATCTCAAGGAAACCCTCGTTATATGACTACTCCAGCTGAAGTAAAAGACTTAGTTCGTGGTAAATACGGTGCTCTTCCAGCAGCTGTAAAACCAGAAATTAAAGAATTGATCATTGGAGATGAAACTCCTATCACTCATCGTCCAGCTGACGATGTAGCTCCAGAAATGGATAAAATGCGTGCTGACTTAGAAGCTAAAGGCTTCACTGGCGTAACTGAAGAAGACGTATTAACATACGCTATGTTCCCAGAAGTGGCACTTCAATACTTCGAAAAACATGCAACACCTGTAACTCAAAAAGTATTGAACTACAAAGGTGAATAATTAATCCTTTCATTCACATACAAAAGGCGACCTCTTCGGAGGTCGCTTTTGTTATGCTTATATTTTCCACACGAATAGAAATAGATGTGCTATAATACAAATATAGGACTTACTAGATGATAGGAGAGGTGACTATGTCTGACCTAAAAAGAACTCCCAAAAGACGTGTCAAAAAGTCCTCAAAACGAATGTGGGGGATGGCGCGTCTAGTTCTTGCTGTATTATTTCTAATTGCCTTGATACAACAAGGGTATACATTATATAGCTTGCATCAAGAAAAGCAACAGCTAGAGCAGCAATTAGAGGATCTTAAAAAAGAGAATGAAACCTTATCGGAGCAGAAAAAACTCTTAGAGGATAATAAACATATTGAAAGTGTAGCTCGAGAAGAGTTAGGCCTTGTAAAACCAGGGGAAGTTCCTTATGTACGATAAGGGAAAGTGATACATTTGTATCACTTTTTTTGTGTCATATACATAGAACAGTATATAGAATAGTACATAGAATAGATAGGATGTGAGATGATGGGAACGTCAGTGATTATAGAAACAGGAACTAAAATAGGAATTGTGGACTTAGGGTCAAATTCGTTTCGCCTTTTGTTAGGTGAGTATCACGGAGGGACATGGAAAAATCAGCCTAAGCAATTGTGGACCACACGCTTAGGGCAACGTGATGATAGAGGGCAGCTGACAGAGGAAGCGATAGCTAGAGGGTTAGAGGCATTGCAAGAAATACATAGGGTCATGGACGAATATGGCGCTACTATACGGATAGGTCTTGCTACGAGTGCGATTCGTGAAGCTGGAAATGGCAAGGCCTTTTTAGAGCGGGCCCAACAAGTATGTCCTATGGAGTATCGAATTTTGTCCGGTGAAGAAGAGGCTGTCTTTGGGTTTAGAGGGGCAACGGTGTATGAAGCGCCAGACTTTCATTATGCGACCATTGATGTAGGCGGTGGCAGTACAGAGATTGCTGTAGGCCATGATGGGCAAGTCTACGCGGCAAAATCCTATCCAGCAGGAGCTGTTCGCATGCAAAGCTTGTCAGTAGAAGGCCCACAAAGGGTGTGGGAAGAAACGGCACCCATGTGGGAACCCTTACCTATCGAAGGCCCGTTGGGAGAATTTATTGCTATAGGTGGTACGGCTACCACCTTAGCGGCTATCGATTTAAAGATGGAAGCATATGACCAGGCACAGATACAAGGGCACCGATTAGAACGGGGTGCTATTGAAGCTATGATTTTACAACTTCGGTATATGAGCCGCGAAGAACGATTACAGGTGCCAGGATTACAACCGGGGCGTGTAGATATCATTGTACCAGGGGCTGAGATTATTACATCACTGATGGATACGTATCAAATTGGCTCTATTGTAATCAGTGAATCGGATGGATTAGAAGGGTGGCAATCACAATATGGTGGCAAATAGAGATTCCTATTATTCTTGGGCACCCTTAGTAGATAGCTTGCTAGATGCCTATGAAAGTCAAGGTGATTTTCAAACGGTGATAGAAGTAGAAAAAGCGAATGAAACACGGAAACATGTGAAGATGGTGGTGCCTTTACTGACGATGGAAGAGTTGGCGGAGCAAGTGGATCACAGTCGCCACATGTTGGGTAAATGGTATGGAGAGGACTGTATTAATCAGTATCATACGTATCGGCATCGAATGGCTAGTGGTAGCCAGCCTATGAGACGGAGCCAAGAAAAAACTCTGTATGGGGAATCTTGGAAGATGGTACAACAGCTGCGAGCTAGTGTGACAGCCTCTATGAAAGAGGGCATTACGAAAGAAACTCCTGTATTGTTAGCATGTTCTGGAGGTGTAGATTCCATTGCATTGCTGCACTTTTTGTATCTAGAAGGGTTTACGCAAGTAGGGGTCTTTACAATGGACCATGGGCTTCGCCCTGAAGCAGTAGAGGAAGTATCTCTCGTGGAATGGTATGCGTTGCAATTCGGCATGCCTTGCTATTCTGTGCAAGAGGCGGTGGAAGAGAAGGCAGCACACCACAAGGTATCCTTTGAAATGATGGGTCGAGAATTGCGATATCAGCATTTGCGACGTATTGCAGATGAAGAAGGCTATGAGTATATAGTGACAGCCCATCATAAAAATGATCAAGCGGAAACTGTATTAGCTCATATGCTTAGAGGAGCTGGATTAGAAGGGTTGCAGGGGATGCAAGCTGTTGCGGATGATATATGGAGACCTTGTTTGTCTGTGCCTAAGGATATGTTAATACAGTATGCGCAATGGTTACATTGCTTTCATGGGGAAGATGCAACGAATCAAGATACCACATATGATAGAAATTGGATTCGTCAAATCCTTGTGCCTACTTGTGAGGAGCGATATCCTAGTGCAGTGGATGCACTGAACAGAATGAGTCGATTAGTACAACAAGATGTGTCCTATTTGCAAGGTGAAGTAGAGCGCCTAGAAAAGCAATACGTGCAACGAGAAGGAAATACTATCGTATTAGATAAGAGAGGCTTGTTAGGCGAGCATGATGCTTTGGTAAGCCGATTGTGGAAACGTCTACTAAGTCCTTATGTACGTGGAGAACAACTAGGGCAAAAGGTAGTAGATGCACTACTTTCACTGGTGAAAGGGCCAAAAGGAAAAGAATTTCATTGGCGTCAGGTGCAAGTTTTTACGTCATATGATACAATTAAGGTTGTTCTATGTGGTGACATAGAAAATAAAGAGACCTGATTGAAAGGGAGTTACTATGATACAAGAAGTAAAAGAAATCTTACTGACAGAAGAACAAATTCAAAAACGAGTGGCAGAATTAGGCCGTCAAATTACAGAAGATTATGCAGGTAAAGAAGTGGTCCTTGTAGGCGTGTTAAAGGGAGCTATCGTATTTTTTACTGATTTAGCACGTCAAATACAAGGCGATATAAAAATGGATTTTATCTCTTGCTCCAGCTATGGTAGTAGTACTGTGAGCAGCGGCGTAGTTCGTATTTTAAAGGATTTGGATCGCCCTGTTGAAGGCAAACATGTGATTGTAGTAGAAGACATTGTGGACACTGGTACCACACTGTCCTATTTATTGGAAAACTTACAATCTCGTAAAGCTGCTAGTGTCCGTCTATGTTCTTTGTTGAATAAACCGGATCGTCGCAAAGTTGATGTTCATGTAGATTATGAAGGTTTTGTGATTCCAGATGAGTTCGTAATCGGTTATGGCTTGGATTTTGATGAAAAATATCGTCACTTGCCATATATTGGGATTTTAAAAGAAGAGGTATATCAATAATCGTTGATATATTCGACAAAATTTGATATGATTAATAAGTATCAATATAGTTTATATTGTTAGGAAAGGAGAAAAATTTGAAGCGAGGCTTAAAAAATGTACTCCTGTATCTGTTGATTATTGTAGCAGCTGTGGCAGCTATTAACTCGTTTTCTGAAGGCACAAAAAGCAAATCAGAAATCACATATACATCGTTCCTACAAGAGGTACAACGAAAAAATGTAGAGAGTGTCACAATTACAGGGGATCATTCCATTACAGGTAAGTTGAAGACTGGTACAGAATTTACAACCTACGCACCAAGCGATGAAAGTATCTATAATAAATTGACTGAAGGTGGTGTGGATGTAACAGCGCAACCACCAGAGCAACCAGCATGGTGGATTAGCTTGTTGAGTTCTGCTTTACCGATCGTCTTAATTATTGGCTTCTGGTTCTTTATGATGCAGTCTACACAAGGTGGATCTGGTCGTGTGATGAACTTTGGCAAATCTCGTGCAAAAATGCAAGGAGAAGGCAAAGTGAATGTCACATTTAAAGATGTCGCTGGTGCAGATGAAGCAAAACAAGAGTTAGAAGAAGTTGTTGAATTCTTGCGTAATCCAAGTAAATTCAATGCCATTGGAGCAAAAATTCCAAAAGGTGTGTTATTATTTGGACCTCCAGGGACAGGTAAAACTTTGTTAGCTCGTGCCGTAGCCGGTGAAGCGGGTGTACCATTCTTTACGATCAGTGGTTCTGATTTCGTAGAGATGTTCGTTGGTGTCGGTGCTTCTCGTGTGCGTGATTTGTTCAGTCAAGCGAAGAAAAATGCACCATGTATCATTTTCATTGATGAAATTGATGCGGTAGGTCGTCAACGTGGTGCCGGTCTTGGTGGCGGTCATGATGAACGGGAACAAACATTGAACCAATTGTTAGTAGAAATGGATGGTTTTGGTGCCAATGAGGGGATTATTACCATTGCAGCTACTAACCGTCCAGATATTTTAGACCCAGCATTGTTGCGTCCAGGTCGTTTCGATCGTCAAGTGACAGTAGGTCGTCCAGACTTACGTGGTCGCGAGGCAATTCTGAAAGTACATGCTCGTAACAAACCGCTAGATTCTGATGTGGATTTAAAAACGATTGCGAAAAAAGTACCTGGTTTCACTGGGGCTGATTTGAGCAACTTATTGAATGAAGCGGCGCTATTAGCAGCTCGTCAAAATCGCAAGTCCATTTCTATGCACGACTTAGAAGAAGCGAGTGAAAAAGTAAGCTATGGTCCAGAACGTCGTAGCCATATTGTGAGCGATAAAGAGCGTGAATTGACAGCGTACCATGAATCTGGTCATGCTATCGTAGCGCACTTGTGGCCAGAGGCAGATCCAGTTCATAAAGTGACGATTATTCCTCGTGGTAGCGCTGGTGGTTATACGATGATGCTTCCACAAGAAGAGAAGAACTATATGACTCGTTCCCAATTGTTGGCGCAAATTCGCGTTGCTTTAGGGGGACGTTGTGCAGAGGCTGTCGTATTGAAAGAGATCAGTAGCGGTGCTTCTGGTGACCTACAAATGGTGACGAATATTGCTCGTGAAATGATTACTCGTCTTGGTATGAGTGATGAATTAGGCCCATTGGTATTTGGCGAACATCAAGAGCAAGTCTTCTTAGGTAAAAGCTTAGGCTCTGAACGCAATTATGGCGAAGCAGTAGCCGAAAAAATCGATACAGAAATGCATCGTATCGTAGCAGAAGCCTATGGGGATGTCATGAACTTGTTGACAGAGAATATTGACTTCTTGCATGCTATGGCGAAAGCTTTGTTAGAAGAAGAAACAATTGACGCTAAACAAGTAGAAAACTTGTATCGCTATGGCTCTTTATTGAGTCCAGAAGAAGAGCAAGCAAAACGAGAAGCAGAAGAGAATAGTAAAAAAACTCCTCTAGAAGCAGCTGGTATTGTGATGCCTGAAAAAATCGATACATCAAAAGAATCATAAGCGATACTATCGCTAATCATACGAAAGCACCTTTCCTTTGGAAGGGTGCTTTTTGTCATACATGAAATATATTCATCTAAGATATACGAAGAGAATAGTGAAAATCTTAGAAAAGGCTTGCAATTTGTTGGTTACCTCTGTACAATCGTATTGTAAACCTTGATGCAGGTAAGGAGGCGACAAGCCGTGAGAGATGAAATACTAGACTTTTTAAAAGATAATCGTGACCAATTTGTGTCTGGACAAGCTATGTCTGAGGCATGCCATGTATCCCGTACAGCTATATGGAAACATATTGAAGTGCTTCGTAAACGAGGATATGTGATTGAATCATTTACGAAAAAAGGATATCGGTTAATACAAGAACCTGATTTGATTAGTCCTGAAGAAATGGAAGGCGTTTTGCAGACAAAAACGTTTGGTCGATACTATGTTTACGAAGAGCGTTTAGAGTCTACCAATACGATTGCCAAAGCATTGGCTATGGACGGAGCACCTGAGGGCACTGTGGTGTGCGCAGAAGAGCAATCATCTGGTCGTGGTCGTCTGGCAAGAGGCTGGTATTCACCGTATGGAAAAGGTCTTTGGTTTAGCATTATTTTACGACCTAGCTTTTTACCTATGGAAGCATCAAAATGTACCCTTATGGCAGGGGTAGCCTTGGTGAAAGCATTCCGTGAATTGGGACTTTCAGAGGCGGGTATCAAATGGCCTAATGATATACTGGTAGGAAGTCGTAAATTAGTGGGGATTCTTACAGAAATGAATGGCACTATGGAAGAAATTAGCCATATCGTCATGGGTATTGGTATCAATACACATACAACTATTGAAGAAGTAAGTGATGATTTAAAAGATAAAATTATGTCATTTGCGATTGCTGGTGTGCAAGTGGATCGTAAGGAAGCATTCGGGGTGATTCTAAAAGCCTTGGAGGATCAATACGAACAAGTATGTCGAGAAGGATTTGATTCCACCTTAGAGGAGTGGAAAGAATATAGTGTTACCTTACATAAAGATGTACTAGTAAAGGCGCCAGATAAAGAACTTATTGGTTATGCGAAAGACCTAGATAGAGATGGAAACCTCATTATCCAATTGGAAGATGGGCGTGAAGAAAGAGTTATTGCAGGAGATGTATCAATACGCTCTACTGGAGGAGGATATTAAGATGTTATTAGTTGTGGACGTAGGAAATACGAATATCGTATTAGGCGTGTATAAGGGTACAGACATTTTAGCTCATTGGCGCATTTCTACTGACCGAGGTAGAACCACAGATGAATATGGTATGTTGTTGAGTAACTTATTCCTACATGATCCCAAAGTCAATAAAGAAGATGTAGAAGCGGTTATTATATCTTCTGTGGTGCCTCCATTGAATCCTACCTTAGAACGTGTATGTTTACGGTATTTTCATAAGAAACCATTATTTGTAGGTCCTGGTATTAAAACGGGTATTTCTATTAAATATGAAAATCCTCGTGAATTAGGGGCTGATTTAATTGTGGATGCCGTAGCAGCTTATGAAAAGTATGGTGGCAATTTAATTATTATTGACTTTGGTACAGCCACAACATATTCTGCTGTTTTAGATGGTGGCATATATCTAGGAGGGGCGATTTCTCCAGGCATTGGTATTTCTGCAGAAGCCCTATTTGGTCGCACTGCTAAATTACCACGTATAGAAATTAAAAATCCAGGACCTGTGATTGGCCGAAACACCGTGGGCGCTATGCAGGCAGGTGTTTTATTTGGATATGTAGGGCAAGTAGAGGGGATTGTAGCACGCATGAAGCGTGAGATGCCAGAAGGTACACAAGTAGTGGCCACTGGTGGTCTAGCCCCATTAATTAGTGCGGAAACAGATGTGATCGACCACATTGATCCAATGATGACATTAGAAGGATTACGACTTATTTATGAACGAAATCAATAATAAATCCTGGCACATAGGGCATGTCACTATTCCCGGTCGAGTTGGCTTAGCGCCGATGGCTGGATTTAGCGATGTGTCCTATCGCTTATTAGCAAAAGAAATGGGCGCCTCCTTCGTATGTACGGAGATGGTTAGTGCCATGGGGATTAAATATAATAATGAACATACAAAAGACTTGCTCTATATGGAAGAGGTAGAACAACCTGTGTCGATGCAAATTTTTGGCTCCGATCCAGAGACGATTGCGATTGGTGCTAAAGTAGTAGAAGCGGCAGGCGCACCTATTGTAGATATCAATATGGGATGCCCCGTAAAAAAGGTTGTCTCATCCGGAGATGGTTCGGCGTTGATGAAAACGCCAGAGCTGGCTATGAAAGTAGCTGAGGCGGCTGTACAAGCAGTGACAATACCAGTGACAGTCAAATTGCGATTGGGCTGGGATGATAGTTCCATCAACGTAGTCGATATGGCACAGCGTATGGAATCTGTGGGTGTAGCCGCAGTGGCTGTACATGGTCGTACTCGGGAACAAATGTACAGCGGTAAGGCCAACTGGGATTATATTAAACAAGTGAAAGCAGCTTTGTCCATTCCTGTTATTGGAAATGGAGATGTACAGTCTCCTGAAAGTGCTAAAGAGTTATTAGATTATACAGGCTGTGATGCAGTGTTAGTAGGACGGGCGGCACAAGGGAATCCTTGGTTATTTAAGCAAATTAAGGAGTACTTGGAAACAGGTACATATAGTCTTAACCCAACAGGTCCTGAACGAATTGATATGCTATTACGTCATTACAATTTGTTATGCCAGTACAAAGGAATAGAACTGGCAACACGTGAGATTCGAACACATGCTAGTTTTTATATTAAAGGAATGCCGGAGGCGGCACGATGGAGAAACGATCTAAATGTCGCTATGGGCCGAGATTCTTTTATTAAAGTAGTAGAATCGTATCGCAATTTTTTAGAAGAACGTACAGGCTATATACTATAGAAGGTAGAATAATACGCAAGCGGATAATTGAGAGGAATGCCTATTATATCCAATAGTGATATAACTCCCTAAAAAACATAATATTGAGAATATCTAGCAATTCTCACAAAAATGATAAAATTGACAATACATGTAGTCGTAACTATAATGAAACCAGAAATACCAATTTACTTTTTTGCATAGATCATAAGATGATGTCATTTCTATTACTAGGTATTGATAGGATGTGACGCATCAGACATTTAGGGGGTGTATGTATGGTCATGAATGGTATTTATTTAGTGATTGCCTCCGTTTGTATCCTAATGTTGGCATACAGATTTTATGGGGCATTTATAGCGGCGAAAGTATTGACGTTAGACCAATATCGGTTGACGCCGGCGATGAGTCATAATGATGGACATGATTATGTACCTACGAATAAATGGGTTACATTTGGTCATCATTTTGCAGCTATTGCAGGGGCGGGTCCTTTAGTCGGTCCAGTCATTGCTGCACAATTTGGGTACCTGCCAGGGACTTTATGGATTTTAATTGGCTCTGTACTTGCAGGGGCAGTCCATGATATGGTCATTTTATTTGCTTCTATTCGATATGATGGTAAGTCCATTGCGGATATCGTACGGGAAGAGATTAGTAAAATTGCTGGACTTGGTGCCATGTTGTCTACCTTGTTTTTGTTAATCATTACATTAGCAGGTATGGCCGTTGTTGTTGCTAATGCACTTCATGGTTCTGCTTGGGCATTTTTCTCCGTATTCGCAACAATTCCTATTGCTATTTTCATCGGTATTTATTTACAATGGTTGCGTCCTGGGAAAATTCAAGAAGCCACAATCATAGGAGTTGCTCTTATTTTCGCAGCTATCAATTATGGACCTAATGTGGCGGCTAGTGAATATGGGGCTTGGTTTATTTATGATTTAAAAACTATTGAAATTATGTTAGCTGTATATGGATTTTTTGCAGCAGCCTTACCTGTTTGGTTGTTATTAGCTCCACGGGATTATTTATCTACATATTTAAAAATTGGTACTATTGGAGCTTTAGCACTAGGTATTATCATTGTTATGCCAGAAATCCAAATGCCAGCAGTCACTGATTATATTTGGGGCGGAGGACCCGTATTAAAAGGTTCTGTATTCCCATATATTTTCATTACCATAGCCTGTGGTGCTCTATCTGGTTTCCATACAGTAATTGCCACAGGTACAACACCTAAGATGTTAACCAATGAAAGAGAAGTATTGCCTATCGGGTATGGTGGTATGTTAACAGAATCTTTCATTTCTATGATGGCAATTATTGCAGCTACTGCACTTCATCCAGATGATTACTTTGCAATCAACTCAACAGTAGAATCGTTTAAAGCTTTAGGTCTTCAAGTTCATGAATTGCCAGCTTTATCAGCCTTAGTAGGGGAGGATTTGATGCATCGTCCTGGAGGGGCAGTATCTTTAGCAGTAGGTATGGCTCATATCTTCTCGCGTTTGCCTAACATGGATCATTTGTTAGGATATTGGTATCATTTCTGTATTATGTTTGAAGCCTTATTCATCATGACATTAATAGATGCAGGTACACGTGTAGGTCGTTACTTATTACAAGAATTACTAGGGTTATATTGGCCTAAATTTAATGACCAACATTGGAAACCAGGTGTGTATGGTTGTGCTGCATTGATTTGTATATTGTGGGGATATTTAGTATTACAAGGTAATATCGGTACTATTTGGCCTCTATTTGGTGTATCCAATCAGTTGTTAGGCACTATGACATTGGCAGTATGTACAACCATCATTATGCGATTGGGTAGAAAACGGTATGCTTGGGTGACAGGAGTACCTTGTTTGTTAATGGCTATCGTAGCAGTAGCAGCAGACTATGAAAATGTGTTCTTCAATTATATTCCAGAAGGTAAATGGACATTGGTAGCTTTCTCCGTAGTTATGTTCATTATGATTTTAATTGTCTTAGTTGAAGCCGTTCGTAGTTGGATTCGTTTAGCAGATATACCTCAAGATTATAGGACACAAAAAGAGGTAGAAGCAGAGAGTTATGCAAAATTAGCTAAGGAAAGCTAAATGAGTCAAAAAATAAATAAAGCTCAATTACTATATACCTTACAAACCTATACCGATTTGTAAAGGGGATAGTAAACTCTGGAAATAGACATAGTTAGAAGCTTTAACTGTGTCTATTTTCATGTTTGTAAGGGTATAATACATTTGTGACAAAAAAATAAAAAAATAAGAAGGCTCTCTGTTATAATGAAAGTTGCTAAACC